>JBHEMB010000209.1:0-17478 GCA_046262855.1 Mycobacteriales bacterium
TCGCACAGCTGCTCACCGCCTGCGCTGGCGAGGGCGTCACGATCTGGACGGGCTGCGCGTTCGCGGACGTCATCGTCGAAGAAGGCCGCGTCGTCGGCGTGCGGACCGCGGACGGTCGCGAGATCGCCGCGCCGGCAGGCGTGCTGCTCGCCAACGGCGGCTTCGAGCACAACGTGGCCATGCGAGCCAGCTATCAGGATCCGGTGCTCCACCACGACGGCTGGACGCTGGGAGTGCCGGGCAACACAGGTGACGGCATCGCCGCCGGCATGCGGCTGGGTGCCGCCACCGACCTGCTCGAGGACTGCTGGTGGGCACCGGGGCTGCTGCGCGGCGACGGCAAGCCGTCGTTCCTGCTCTTCGAGCGGGCCGCGCCGACCGGGATCATCGTCGACCAGCAGGGGAACCGCTGGGTGAACGAGGGCACGCCCTACAACACCTTCGGCCACCTCATGCTCCAGGCGCGCGACCGGGGAGTGCCCTGCATCCCGAGCTGGTACGTCCTGGACCGGCACGCCCTCGACACGTACGGTTTCGGCGGCCTGCGCCCCGTTGCGGACCCGGCAGCCTGGGTCGCGGATGGCACGCTGGTGGCCGCGGACACCCTCGCGGAGCTGGCCGAGAAGCTCGGCGCCCCAGGGCTTCCCGCGACGGCCGAGCGGTGGAACGTGCTGGCCGAGAAGGGTGTCGACGAGGACTTCGGACGGGGTGAGGAGGGCTCGTACGAGAGGCAGCTGCTGTGGGTCTTCCAGCGCTACCCCGGCATCGCCGGGCCGCACGAGTGGCCCAACCCCTCGCTTGCGCCGCTCGCGCGCGGCCCGTTCTACGCCGGCAAGGTCGTGCTGTCCGACATCGGCACGAAGGGCGGCCTGGTCTGCGACGAGAACGGCCGGGTCACGAAGCCGGACGGCTCCGTCATCGCAGGGCTCTACGCCTGCGGCAACGCGATGGCCTCGATGTTCGGGCACGCGTACCCCGGGCCCGGCGCGTGCATCACGCCGGCGATGGCGTTCGGGTGGCTCGCCGCTGACGACATGAGGGCCGCATGAGGACCGTCCTCATCACGGGCGGCACCCGTGGCCTCGGTCGTGGGCTCGCGGAGGCCTTCACGGCGGCAGGAGACCAGGTCGTCGTGTGCGGCCGGAACGCCGGCGACGGACCAGGGCGGTTCGTCGCCTGCGATGTCCGGGACCCGGACTCCGTCGATGCGCTCATCGCGGACGTCATCGGGGTGGAGGGAACGCTCGATGTCGTGATCAACAACGCGGGTGGTTCCCCTGACGCGCTCGTCGCCGAGACCAGCCCGCGCTTCCACGAGCGGGTGATCGCCCTCAACCTGGTGGCCCCGCTGTTCGTCGCCCGGGCGGCACGGCGGGCCATGGACAACGGCGTGATCCTCAACATCGGCAGCGTTTCCGCCGTACGCCCTGCACCTGGGACCGCTGCCTACGCTGCCGCGAAGGCGGGACTGACGACGCTCACCCGGGCGTTGGCAGTGGAGTGGGCACCACACGTGCGCGTCAACCAGATCACCGTAGGCCTGCTCGCGACCGAGACCGCTTCGGAGACGTACGGCGAGGACCGCGCTGCGGTCGAGGCGACCGTGCCCATGGGCCGGTTGGCCTCGACACAGGACGTCGCCGCCGCGTGCCTCATGCTGGCCTCACCGGAGATGGCGTACGTCACCGGTGCGGACCTTTTCGTCGACGGCGGCGGGGAGTACCCCGCGTTCCACCAAGCGCTAGGAGCTGACCATGGCTGAGGCCTACATCGTCGAGGCGGTCCGGACGCCGGTGACGCGCAAGGGCACCGGACTCGCGGGCATCCACCCGGCCGACCTCGGCGCGCACGTCCTCACCGCGCTGGTGGAGCGCTCCGGAATCGACCCTGCCGTCGTCGAGGACGTCGTGTTCGGCTGCGTCGACACCATCGGGCCGCAGGCAGGCGACATCGCGCGCACCTGCTGGCTCGCAGCCGGACTGCCCGAGCACGTGCCGGGCACCACCATCGACCGCCAGTGCGGCTCGTCGCAGCAGGCCGTGCACTTCGCGGCGCAGGCCGTGATGTCCGGCACCGCCGACGTCATCGTCGCCGGTGGTGTGCAGAACATGTCGCAGATCCCCATCAGCGCGGCCATGTTCGCCGGTCAGCCGTACGGCTTCGAGGACCCGTTCAGCGGCAGCGAGGGCTGGGTCAAGCGGTACGGCGGTCAGCCGGTGTCGCAGTTCCACGCGGCCGACGAGATCGCCCGCCGCTGGGACATCTCCCGCGAGGAGATGGAGCAGTGGGCCCTGCAGTCGCATCAACGTGCGCTGGCCGCCATCTCCGAGGGCCGCTTCAAGGCCGAGATCGCGCCGGTGGGGGATGTCGCCGAGGACATCGGTCCGCGGGCCGACACCTCGCTGGAGAAGATGGCCGGCCTCAAGCCCCTGCAGGAGGACGGCCGGATCACAGCGGGTGTGGCCTCCCAGCTGACGGACGGCGCGGCGGCGCTGCTCGTCGTGAGCGAGGCCGCGCTGAGGGAGCACGGGCTCACCCCGCGCGCCCGCATCCACCACCTGTCGGTGCGCGGTGACGACCCCATCCTGATGCTGACCGCGCCGATCCCGGCGACGGCGCACGCGCTGAAGAAGACCGGCCTGTCCATCGACGACATCGCGACGGTCGAGATCAACGAGGCGTTCGCGTCCGTCGTACTCGCCTGGCTCAAGGAGACCGGTGCCGACCCTGCGCGCGTGAACCCCAACGGCGGCGCGATCGCGCTCGGCCACCCCCTCGGCGCGACGGGAGCGCGGCTCATGACCACGCTGCTGCACGAGCTGGAGCGGACGGGCGGCCGCTACGGGCTGCAGACGATGTGCGAGGGTGGCGGCCAGGCGAACGTGACGATCCTCGAGCGGTTGTGAGGGCCGCCGTCTGGGGCACCGGCAACATGGGACGGGCCGGCATCCGTGCCGTCCTCGCGCATCCGCAGCTCGAGCTGTGCGGCGTGATCGGCAGGAGCCGTGCCGGCGAGGACGCGGGGGAGCTCGCCGGCGTGGGACGCCTGGGCGTGACGGTGTCGCCTGACGCGCCGCCCGACCTGGATGCCTTGGTGTACATGGCTTCCGGCGACATCCGACCTGATGACGCGGCCGCTGACATCACCGGCTGCCTTCGTACCGGCGCTGTCGTCGTGACGCCGTCGCTGTATGCGCTGTATGACCCGGCCTCGGCACCTGCCTCGTTGCGGGAGTCGCTCGACAAGGCTTGTCAGGACGGCGGCGCGGCCCTGTTCGTCAGCGGCATCGACCCGGGATGGGGCAACGACGTGCTACCGGTGCTGCTCACCGGCGTCGCTTCCACCATCATTCAGGTGCGCTGCCAGGAGCTGTTCGACTACTCGGCCTATGACCAGCCGGATGCCGTGCGGGGGTCGGTGGGGATGGGGGCCCCGATGGAGCAGACGCCGCTGATGGTCGCGCCGGGCATCCCGTCCATGATCTGGGGAGGCCAGCTCCGGATGATGGCTCGTGCGCTGGGCGTCGAGCTGGACGAGGTCCGCGAGCAGGTGGAGCGTCGCGCCCTCGACGACGACGTCACCAACGCGATGGGGCTGTTCGAGAAGGGGACGCAGGGTGGGTTGCGGTTCGAGATCCAGGGAGTCGTCGGCGGCGAGGTGAAGCTCGTCGTCGAGCACGTCACCCGGATCTCGGCAGCGGTCGCCCCGGACTGGCCTTCCCCTCCCGATGGCGGATCTGGCGCGCACCGCATCATCATCGAGGGACATCCGCGGATCGTGGTCACCATCGAGGCCACGGATGAGGACGGCAACCGCGCGGCGGGAGGCAATGCCACGGCTGCCGCCCGACTGGTCAATGCCATCCCGTGGCTGCGCCGAGCGAGTCCCGGGATCTACGACGCGCTGCAGGTGCCGTTGACGCCGGCCGTGGGCCGGCTCTGAGTGGTGCGTACAGTCCGGCGGGTGCGACGTGTCGATGTGGTGCCGGTGGCGGTAGGTGGGCTCCGGCTCGCCTCGGGTGTGTCGTTCCTGCTCTCGCCTGAGAAGGCGAACCGGATGTGGGGGGACGTCTAGCCGCCGAGCCCGACCGCCCGGTTGCTGCTGCGATCGATGGGATACCGGGACGCCCTCATCGGCGGCCTGCTGGTGGGTGCAGGGCTGCGGGGTCGTGGCACCCGCGGCTGGTTCCTCGCCTCGGGCGGGGCTGACGCCGCGGACCTCGTCGGCGGCCTGGCAGTGCACGGGGAGCTGCCACGCCGCCAGCAGGTCATCGGCCTGGGTGGCGCGGCCGTCGGCATCGCCGTCGGCGTCTGGGGTGCTGCCCGCAGGTCCTGATCTCCACACGACCTTCACACGACCTGCGCCCTGAGCGCACCCGAGCGGCCTACCGTTCGAGGCATGAGCGCGCGCCGGGTCCTCGTCGTGGACGACGACGCGACGATCGCGGACTCCGTTGCCGCGCGACTGCGGGCCGAGGGGTTCACCGTCAGCACGGCAGCGGACGGTCCCGCGGCGGTAGCCACGTGCGAGAGGGAGCAGTCCGACCTCGTCGTCCTCGACGTGATGCCGCCCGGCTTCGACGGCCTCGAGGTATGCCGGCGCATCCAGGCGCGCAGGCCGGTGCCGGTGCTGATGCTGACCGCGCGGACCGACGAGACCGACCTGCTGGTCGGTCTGGGCGTCGGTGCCGACGACTACCTCAGCAAGCCGTTCAGCATGAGGGAGCTGGTCGCGCGAGTGCACGCCCTGCTGCGTCGCGCCGAGCGCGGCAACCTCTCTGAGGCAGTGGCGCTCGGACCCGTGCGTGTTGACCTGCGTGAGCGCCGCGTGGAGGTCAGCGGTCAGGAGGTCCACCTGACCCGAACGGAGTTCGACCTGCTGGCCTACCTCGTCGTGCGGCCGCGCGCAGCCGTGTCCCGGGAAGCCCTGCTCAGCGAGATCTGGGGCTGGGGCGACGGCGCGGGCAGCCGCACCATCGACAGCCATGTCAAGGCACTGCGCCGCAAGATCGGTGCCGACCTCATCCGCACCGTGCACGGGGTCGGGTATGCCTTCGAGGTGCCTCGATGAGGGACTGGCTGCCGCGGCCCCTGGACCCGCTGAGGTCGTTCAAGGCGAAGACCTCACTGCTCGTCGGGCTTTCCCTGCTGGCATCCGGTGCGGCGTTCGCGCTCACCAGCGGGCTGAGGCTCGGATGGGCCCTGCTCATCGCGCTGCTCGTCGCTGTCGGTGTGACGCAGGTGCTCGCCCACGGGATGACCTCGCCGCTGCGTGAGATGACAGCGGCGGCCCGCCGGATGGCAGGGGGCGACTACGACGTGTCGGTTCGCGCCACCTCGCACGACGAGGTCGGCGAGCTGGCAGTCGCCTTCAACCAGATGTCCGCCGACCTGGCCGCTGCCGACCGCTATCGCCGGGAGCTGATCGGCAACGTCTCGCACGAGCTGCGGACGCCCATCTCAGCCCTGCACGCGTTGCTGGAGAACGTCGCCGACGGCATCGCTCCCGCCGATGACCAGACGCTGCGCACGGCTCTTGAGCAGACGGACCGGCTCGGACGGCTGGTGGCCGAGCTGCTGGACCTCTCGCGACTGGACGCGGGGGCCCTGACGCTGCGGCGCGAGCAGTTCGATGTCGGCGCGTTCCTGTCGAACGCGGTGTCGCAGTGCAGCAGCCCGGCCCGGGTCGCGATCGACGTCCGACCGGCCGGACTGCGAGCCGTCGCCGACGTCGCGCGGCTGAACCAGGTCGTGAGCAACCTCGTCGAGAACGCGCTGCGCCACAGCCCCTCCGGCGACGTGGTGCGCGTCGAGGCCCGCGCCGCAGGCACTGGCTTGCAGCTCGACGTGGTCGACTCAGGGCCGGGCATCCCGGTCTCCGAGCGCGCCCGGGTGTTCGAGCGGTTCACACGTGGTGGCTCGAGCACCGCCGATGGCGGCACCGGTCTCGGACTGGCCATCGCCCGGTGGGCGGTGGAACTGCACGGCGGCGGGATCGCCGTAGTGGGTGACCGGCCCGGTTGCCGGATCCGCGTCTCTCTTCCTTCCTAGCACCTGGAGTCGAGCATGTCGCTTGATCTCGCCCTGCCTGCACGCCTGTGGCCGCACCCGGAGCGCGACCCCGCGGCGCCGCCCCGTCAGCTCGTCCCGATCCTCACCGTCGCTCTGCTGGGTGGACTCACCCTTCACCTCGAGGCCCTCGGGCTGGGCTCGTTCCTCACGGGTACCGCAGTGCTGGCCATGGCCCTGTGGCACCGAGGAAGCGCGCCGACGGCGGAGCAGCTCGTCCCTGCGGCCGGCGCCCTCCTGCTGCTCGGCGTCGCTACCGTCCGCGCGGCGGAGTGGCTGGTGGTGCTCTGCGTGCTGGGCGCCTGGGTGCTGGCCACCCTCTCGCTGGTCGGAGCAAGGACCTGGACCGGCGTGGTCGTCGGCGCCTGCGCTGCCGCACTGGTGCCGCTGCGTGCGCTCCGCTGGGTCGCGGCACCACTGCGGTCGCTGCCCGTGCCGGCCGCCTCTCGTCGTACCGCCCTCGTCGTTGGCGTCTCGGTGGCGCTGCTGGTCGTCTTCGGGACGCTCTTCGGCGCGGCAGACCCCGCCTACGCGCGCCTGCTGCACGCTGTGGTGCCGTCCGTCGGCTTCGCCGGCGCGGCTCAGCGCGCGTTCCTCTTCGTCGGCACGGGCGCGGTTGCCGCCGTCGCCTGCTATCTGGCGCAGCGACCACCCGCCGTCGACGCGCTCGCCCCGCGGCCTGCGAGACCGGTGCGACCAGCAGAGTGGCTGGTGCCGCTCGCCTTGCTGGACGCGATGTTCCTCAGCTTCGTCGCCGTCCAGCTCACCGTCCTGTTCGGCGGCCGGGAGCACGTGCTCCGGACGACCGGCCTCACCTACTCCGCCTACGCCCGGCATGGCTTCTGGCAGCTGCTCGTCGTCACCGGCCTCACGCTTCTGGTCATCGCGGTGGCGGTGCGTCTGGCACCGCGCGTCACGGTGCGTGAGCGGCTGCTGGTGCGGACCCTGCTGGGGGCCCTGTGCCTGCTCTGTCTCGTCGTCGTCGCGTCGGCCCTTCACCGGATGTCGCTCTATGAGCAGGAGTACGGCTGGACCCGCCTGCGGTTGTTCGTCACCGCGGTCGAGCTTGCGCTCGGTGCTGTGCTCGTGCTGCTCGTGGCCGCAGGTGTCGCGCTCGACGGACGGTTGCTGCCACGCGCCGTCGTCGGCGTGGCGGCGGTGACCCTGCTCGGCTTGGCGGTGGTCAACCCCGACGCCTACATCGCGCAGCACGACGTAGATCGCTTCCGGGAAACGGGGAAGCTCGACGTGGCCTACTTGTCTCAGCTGTCGGCTGACGCGGTGCCCGTCCTGCTCACCCTGCCCGGCGAGCTGCGGGGGTGCGCGGTGCTGCCCATCGCTGCGCGGCTCGAGACGCTCCCGCATCCCTGGTACGACGACAACCTCGCGCGCCACCATGCCCGCGCGCTGCTCGAGGGGGCGGCACTGGGCCGGTGCGGCTGACGACCCACAGCTGCGAGTCGCTCAGCCGGATTCGAGCAGCTGCTTGAGCCGGGCGAGGTCCTTGGTCGTGCTCCGGCGCACTGCGGCGGACATGACCGGAGCCGCGAGCCGACCGAAGCCCGCCGGCTCGCCGCGGTTGCGCAGTCGCATCAACGTCCCCACGCTGTCGGCCGGCAGCCACTCGTAGGTCGTCTCCATGCGGAACGGTCCCTCGGCGGTGCGCATGACCAGCCGTCTCCGCGGCTCGAGCTCGATGACCTCGTAGGTGTACGCCAGCCGGCGACCGAGGAAGTGCGCGACGAACTCCATACGGGAGCCCTTCGCCACCGGAGGCGGGGTCTGCCAACGCACCGAGCGAATGTTGGCGTACCACTCGGGTGCGTGCGACGGATCGCCGGCGTAGTCAGCGACCTCCTCGACCGGGCGCCCGATGACCGTCTCCACAGTGACATCGACTCCCATGGCCGGATGGTCCCTCAGCCCGGACGACGGAAGCAAGGCGCCGGACAACAGCCAGGACGTGCTCGCTCCGTCTCGTCAGGGCAGCGAGGCGGACATCGTGGACCCCTAGATCACCGTAAGAGTCTCACCCACAAGGACGGCGCCGCCCGCTCCGGAACGGGACGTGGGATCGTTGGGAGAACAGGTTCTACGTCGAAAGGGTTCAGGGATGGCCACACCGGCGATCGCAGGATGGTTCCGCGAGGAGCCTGAGCCGGCGCTGCTCGGTTCCCGGTGCACCGAGTGCGGGACCATCGCGTTCCCGAAGGCGAAGCAGTATTGCGGGAACCCCGGCTGCGACGGCGTCGAGTTCGACGAGCTCGCACTGTCGAACCGCGGCACGGTCTGGTCCTACACCGACGCCCAGTACCAGCCGCCGCCGCCCTACATCCCGGCGACCGACCCCTACGTGCCGTTCGCCCTGGCCGCCGTCGAGCTGCCTGAGGGCCTCGTCGTACTCGGGCAGGTCGCGACCGGCTACAGCGTCCGCGACCTGAGAGTGGGCGCTCCGGTCGAGCTGATCGTCGAGCCGGTCTACAGCGACGCCGACGGGACGCGCACGATCTGGCGCTGGAAGCCGGTGGCCGCATGAGCCACGACGTCGCCGTGATGGGCGTGGGCATGCACGCCTGGGGCAAGTGGGGCCGGCCCTTCCAGGAGTACGGCGTGGCTGCCGCTCGCGCCGCGCTCGCTGACGCGGGCATCCCGTGGACCGACGTGGACCTCGTCGTCGGCGGCGAGACGGTGCGCAACGGCTACGCCGGGTACGTCGCCGGCGCGACCTTCGCCCAGGCGCTCGGCTGGAACGGCGCGCGGGTCGCCACCTCGTACGCCGCCTGCGCGACAGGTGCGCAGGCGCTCGACACGGCCCGTGCCCGGATCCTGGCCGGCCTGTGCGACGTCGCGCTGGTGGTCGGCGCAGACACGACACCCAAGGGCTTCCTGGCACCGAACTCCGGTGAGCGCTGGGATGACCCGGACTGGCTGCGGTTCCGGTTGATCGGCATGACCAACCCCGCGTACTTCGCTCTCTATGCGCGCCGCCGGATGGACGTCTACGGCGCCACGCAGGAGGACTTCGCCGCGGTGAAGGTGAAGAACGCCAGGCATGGCCTGGCGAACCCCTATGCGCGCTACCGCAAGGAGGTCAGCGCCGAGGACGTCGCCGCCTCGCCCGTCGTTGCGGATCCGCTGCGACTGCTGGACATCTGCGCGACGTCGGACGGCGGCGCGGCCATCGTACTGACCTCTGTCGACTACGCGAGGAGCCGTGGCATCGCCGACCCGGTGCGGATCAAGGCCATCAGCACCGTGACACCGAGGTACCCGCAGACGGTCATCGAGATGCCGAACTTCGCGACCGACTCGACCGCGGTGGTGCCGGCGCCTTCGCGAGGTTTCAAGGACTCCATTGCCTGGGCGGCCTACGAGGAGGCCGGCATCGGCCCGGAGGACGTCTCGGTTGCGGAGGTCTACGACCTGTCGACAGCGCTTGAGCTCGACTGGTACGAGAACATCGGTCTGTGTGCTCCAGGCGAGGCGGAGCAGCTGCTCCGCTCCGGTGCCACCACACTGGGCGGTCGCGTGCCGGTCAACCCCTCAGGCGGGTTGGCGTGCTTCGGCGAGGCCGTCCCCGCCCAGGCTCTGGCGCAGGTCTGCGAGATCACCTGGCAGCTCCGCGGTCAGGCGGACGACCGCCAGGTCGACGGCGCGCGTGTCGGCATCACCGCCAACCAGGGCTTGTTCGGCCACGGCTCCTCGGTCCTGCTCGCCTCGTTCTAGGCAGGGCAGGGAGGGGCCTCGGAGCGGCAGAGCGCCCTGGGCACTTGTGCGCGATCAGCCTCGCGACACGCCCGCGTGTCGCGACGCCATCCCCGCACAGGAACCCAACGGCCGGCGCGGGAACGGCACCTTCTGCGGCTTCAGCCCCAGACAGGTTCCGGGCGATGTCCGGTATCTGACATCGGGGGCCTTCGTCTGGCCGCATCATCTCGGAAGCGAACCAAACGCGGGGTGGGCAGCATGACGCATGGCGTGCTTGAAGGCAGCGCTCCTACTGGTCCGGCGTTAAACCTCGACGACCTGGAGGCGCAGTACCGAGCTGATTGGGATCAGCGACTGCGAGAGGGTAGGGCGCCCTTGCACAAGATGCTGGGCTTGCAGATCAAGCAGCTCAGGCCCTCCGTCATCCTGACGATGGAACTGTCCCACGCGGTCGAGGGCTTCTACGCTGGCAGCGTCCACGGCGGCATCCTCGCCACGTTCGCTGACGTCGCCAGTGCCGTGTCGCTCTGGAACTCGCACGAACGTGGCAAAGAGATCCCCGTCACGATCGACATGAACATCAGGTACTACCGGCAGCCGAAAGGCGGCCCGCTCAGCGCGGCCGCTCAGGTGGTCCACGAGGGCAAACGGCTGCTGAGCAATGAGTGCGTGGTCACCGATGCGCAGGACCGTGTCCTGATCCGAACCAGCGCGACGTACACCGTGCAGCCCATCCGCTGGTAGGGCGCCGGCCTCCTCCATTTCCGGAGTCGTCAGCGGCGAAGCGCGGGTCGGGGTCAGTCCTCGAAGACCGGAGGCCGCTTCTCGCGGCGGGCCAGGATCGCCTCGTCGAAGTTCTTCGTCAGCAGGCGGACGTAGAGCTGCCCGAGGCCCTCGTGCTCCATCTGGGCATGGAAGCTCGCCTCCTGCCCGGAGCGCAGCGTCTGCTTGGTGAGTTGCACCCCGACATGGCTGAAGGACGCCATCCGCTCCGCCATCGCATAGCAGGTCTTCAGCAAGGCAGCGGGTTCCACGACGCTGCTCACGAGCCCGATGCGCTCGGCCTCCGCGGCGTCGACGTCGCGACCGGTCAGCATGATCTCTGCTGCGCGGCTCATCCCGATGGCGCGAGGCAGCAGCCACGACAGGCCGAGCTCTGAGGCGGTGAGGCCGTTGTTGATGCCTGCTGCCCGGAAGTACGCCCCCGTGGAGGCGACCCGGATGTCGCACGCCAACGCGAGGCAGAAGCCACCGCCGATGCTGGCGCCGTTGATCGCACCGATCACCGGCTGGTGCATCTCGCGCATCGTGGTCACGACGTCCTCGAGCAGCTTCATCGAGCGGCGGGCGACCGAGGGCAGCCGCAAGCCGTCGATGCCGGGTGGCGATCCCGCACTGACCAGGTCCGCACCGGAGCAGAAGCCCTGACCTTCGCCAGTGACGACCACGACGCGCACGTCGTTGTCGGTCGCCACCCTCTCCAGCTCCTCGCGGAACGGCACCATGACGTCGAACGCCATCGCGTTCATCCGCTCCGGCCGGTCGAGCGTCACCAGGGCGACGTGCGGCTGGGGTTTTTCGACCCGGACGAAGTCAGACAAGTGCGCTGCGCCCATCGGTGCCGAACCAGGCGGCGGTGGTCTTGAAGTCGCCGCGGGGGCCGATCTCCTCCCACAGCCGCTTGTAGCCGGTGTGCTTGAACTTCCAGCCCTCAGCCGTGCGGACGTACTCATCCGCGTAGATCGAGGCCCCCCGGATGACCATGTTGACGTCCTCGAGGATGACGATGTCCATCAGCTCCCACGCGCCGGTCGCTGTGTCGCCGTCGACCTCGATGACGGGATGGCTGAAGAAGTGGTTGGACAGCATCGTCCGCGAGCCCATCGCGTTGGCGATTCAGTCGCGAACGTTCTCGCGGCCCTGCAGGGTGACTGCGCCACCGCCGTACGCCACGGTGACGTCGTCGACCATGAGGTCGGTCATCGCGACGAAGTCCTTGGTGTCCAGGGCGGTCCCGTACGTGTACTTCAGGGTGGTGATGGCGTGGAAGTCGTCCCAGCTCGTCACGTGTCTCTCCTGATCCCGAGGTGCTCGGCGACGAGCTCGCGGTGCTCCGAGGCGGTGCCCCAGTCCTTGGCCATGGCCCAGGTGCGCTTGGCGAACAGGTGCAGGTCGTACTCCACGGTGTATCCCATCGCACCGTGCGCCTGTAGGCACACCCGCGACATCCGGTAGGCGGCGTCCGAAGCGAGCGCCTTCGCCGTGCTGACGTGCAGGTCGACGTCGTCCTCGCCGTCAATGACCGACTGGGCGGCCCGAAGCACTGCAGGCCAGGCGAACTCGGTGCCGACCACCGCGTCGGCGAGCGGGTGCTTGATGGCCTGGAAGGATCCGATGGGGACGCCGAACTGCCGGCGCTCCTTCACATAGGCGACGGTCAGGTCGAGCTGCCGCCGGGCGAGCCCGAGCAGGAAGGCGGCAGTGCCGAGTGCACCGCGTCTCTCGAACCGGGCCAGCTCTTCCTCGGTCAGG
Organism: Mycobacteriales bacterium; assembly: GCA_046262855.1. GTDB lineage: Bacteria > Actinomycetota > Actinomycetes > Mycobacteriales > SCTD01 > RYN-111. The sequence goes on from JBHEMB010000209.1 coordinate 12,310, forward strand.
TCGACCTCTCGCGTCGCTGCCTCGAAGGTGGCGAGCTGCCGGGAGCGGTCGACCGTCTCGACCACCGAGCTGGCTGTCACCTCGTGCAGGGTCCCCGCCGGATCCAGCACGTGCGTGCTCACGGCTGCGTACGGCGTACCGCCCGATGCGGCCAGCACGGTGACCCGGGCGCTCCCGTCCAGCGGCAGCGGGACCAGTGGCAGGCAGACCAGCGTCTCGACCAGCGGACCCGGCACCCCGTGCCAGCCGCACTCCTCCATCGCGGCGACGAACGCCAGCTCGTCCAGGCCCAGGCCGCTGCTGGCCTCGGGAACGAGAAGCCCTGGTACGCCGAAGGAACCGAGATCCTTCCAGAGCTGCTCGCACGGGTCGCCGTCCCACGCGGCCCGGATGGTCGCCGGGGTGCAGTCACTGGTGAGCACCTCGCGCAGGCCGTCGCGGAGCGCGACAGCGTCATCAGGCAGTCCGAAGTACACCGGCTACTTCCTGGGCAGGCCGAGCAGGCGCTCGGCGACGATGTTGCGCTGCACCTCGTTGGTGCCGGCGTAGATGGGACCGGACAGTGCGAACTGGAAGCCCTTGCTCCACGGGCTCTCCAGCTCGGCGTCCGGGCCGAGCAGATCGAGCGCGAGCTCGTGCAGCCTGATGTCCAGCTCGGACCAGAACAGCTTGTTGAGGCTCGACTCGCCAGGCCTGCCACGGCCGGCCTTCTCGTTGGTGACCTGCTGCAGGGTGCACAGCCGGTAGGCCTCGGCGTCCATCCACGCCTGGGCGAGCCGTTGGACATCGGTGTCATCGAGGGCCTGGTGCTGCGCGAGATCGAGCAGCCGAGCGGCGGTCGCGGTGTAGCGGCCGGGGGAACGGAGCGTCAGCCCACGCTCCGACCCGGTGGTGGCCATCGCCACGGACCAGCCTTTGCCCACGCCGCCCAGGACGGCGCTGTCGGGGACGAACGCGTCGTCGAAGAACACCTCGGCGAAGCCCTCGTCACCGTCCAGCCGGGCGAAGCCTCGGACCGTCACGCCGGGGGTGTCGAGCGGCACGAGGAAGTAGGTCAGGCCGTGATGCCGCTCGGACTCCGGGTCGGAGCGGAACAGGCCGAACAGGTGGGTGCAGAAGGCGCCGCGGGTCGTCCAGGTCTTCTGGCCGTTGAGCTTCCAGCCACCGTCGACCTTGTCGGCGCGGCTCTTCAGCGAAGCCAGGTCGCTGCCGCTGCCCGGCTCCGACCAGCCCTGGCACCAGAGGTCCTGCGCGCTGGCCATCCGGGGGAGCAGGGTGTCCTGCTGTTCCTGGGTACCGAACTCGAACAGCGTCGGCGCCAGCAGGAAGATGCCGTTCTGCGTCACGCGCTGCGGGCCGCCTGCGGCGTAGTACTCCTCCTCGAACGCGATCCACTCCCAGACGCTCGCGCCCCGCCCGCCGTACTGCTCGGGCCACGAGACCACCGCCCAGCGGGCGTCGTACAGCTGCTTCTCCCAGTCCAGGTGGAGCGCGAAGCCCTCCTTCGTGTCCCCGGAGGGCAGCCCGTCGGGGACGTGGGCCCGCAGCCAGTCGCGAGCCTCGGCCCGGAACGCCTGCTCCGCCTCGGTCTCCCTCAGGTCCACCTGCCGAACCTACCAAGCAAGCGCTTGGTTCACCACCCCGGCCCCGCCGCCCCGATGAAGGGAGACCGCGACGGGCGCCGGCCAGAAAGGCCATCGCTGTATCCATTCACGGCCGGGGGGAGGGGGTCAGCGGGCGATGCCGTCCACGAAGACCTTGACGTAGTCCTGGGCGAGCTGGTCGTAGCCGTAGGTCTTGGTGGGGACGAACCAGCGGGCGGTGAGCCACAGCCCGTCCCGCAGCAGCGGGTAGACGACCTTGACGGGGACGTCGTCGCGGAAGGCGCCGGACGCGGCGCCCTCCTCGAGGACGGAGATCCAGGCGTTGCGGACGGCTCGCGCCGACTGCCGCACGATCGTCGGCCCGTCATCGGCCTGCAGGTAGCGGGCGTCGTTCTGGTAGATCTCCGTGGCGTGCGGGTGATCCGCACTGGTCGCGATGGAGGCCTTGACCAGCCCGACCAGACGCGCGTGCGGGTCGTCGTCGGCCGCCATCACCGCGTCGTAGCGCTGCACGAGATCGTTCATGAAGCTGCTGACGATCGCGTCGACGATCTCGTCCTTGGAGGCGAAGTGGTGGTAGAGGCTGCCCGACAAGATGCCGACCGCTTCGGCGATCTCACGAACGGTCGTAGCCGCCACGCCCTGCTTGGCGAACAGGTCCGCCGCACGCTCGAGGATGACGTCGCGGCGGTCCACTGGTGTGGCCACGTCGCCTCCTCTCGCGTTGACCTCCGGCGAGCGGCGATCGTAGCCTCCCTAGCAAGCGCTTGGAAGGGAAGGCATGGACACGATCCCCGCCGTGTTGCGGGCAGCGGTCGCTGACGCACCGGACCGCGAAGCCGTCGTCACGCCTGAGGTCCGCCTCACCTACGCCCAGCTGCTCGACCGGGTCCAGCGGTTCTCCCGCGCAGCCCTCGCGAACGGGATCGGGCACGGCGACCGCGTCGCACTCTGGGTGCCGAACACCGCCGACTGGGTCATCGCGGGGCTCGGCCTCACGGGCATCGGCGCGATTCTCGTGCCGATCAACACCCGCTTCAAGGGCGAGGAGGCGCGTTACCTGCTCGACAAGACCCAGGCGTCCGCGCTGCTGGTCGACGACACGTTCGTCGGGCCGCTGCTCGGCACGGATCCCCTTGCAGCGCTGGGAGATCCGACGCTGCAGGTCATCCGCACCAGCTCCCTCGAGGACTTCACGAGCCGCGCCGATGAGGTCCCGCTGGACATGGTGGAGAAGGCCGCCGAGGCAGTCGCCGAGGACGATGCGTGCGACCTAATCTTCACAAGCGGTACGACGGGACGGCCGAAGGGCGTCGTGTCGACGCACGGCCAGAGCATCCGGGTCTTCCGCAGCTGGTGCGAGACGACCGGCTTCCGCGAGGGCGAGCGGATGCTCATCGTCGCGCCGTTCTTCCACACGTTCGGGTACAAGGCAGGGCTGCTCGCGTGCCTGCTGCGGCGAGCCACCGCCGTACCCCTGAAGGTCTTCGACGTCGACGATGCGGTCCGGACGATCGTCGCGGAGCGGATCGACGTGATCCCGGGTCCGCCCACGCTCTACAGCTCGCTGCTCGAGCAGCCCCAGCAGCTCCCGCCGCTCCGGCTGGCCGTCACCGGTGCCGCTGCCGTTCCGCAGGCCCTCATCTCGCGGATGCGTTCGGAGCTGGGTTTCGAGGAGGTCATCACCGCCTATGGGCTGACTGAGTGCAACGGGATGGCCACTGCCTGCCGGCAGGGCGACCCGGACGAGATCATCAGCCTCACGAGCGGCCGGGCGATCCCGGACGTCGAGGTGAAGGTGTTGGCCGAGGCCGGGCAGCCTGGTGAGGTCCTGGTGCGGGGCTACAACGTGATGCGCGGCTACTGGGACGACCCGGAGGCGTCGGCCGAGGCGATCGACGCCGAGGGCTGGCTGCACACCGGCGACGTCGGGGTGATGGACGACGCCGGCAACCTGCGGATCACGGACCGCATCAAGGACATGTACGTCGTCGGCGGCTTCAACGCCTATCCCGCCGAGATCGAGCAGGTGCTCGTGCGGCACGAGGGTGTCAGTGAGGCAGCGGTCATCGGCGTCCCCGACGAGCGCATGGGCGAGGTCGGAAAGGCGTTCGTGGTGCCGCGAACGGGCGTGAGCCTCACACCTGAGGAGATCATTGCCTACAGCCGCGAGCGGCTGGCTAACTACAAGGTGCCCCGCTACGTCGAGATCGTCGACGCACTGCCGAAGAACGCCACCGGCAAGGTCACGAAGAACGCGCTGCGCACGACGTGAACGTCTTCGAGCCGGCTGAGCTGGGTCCCAAGACGCTCCGCAACAGGACCATCAAGGCAGCCACCTTCGAGGGTCGTACCCGACACGGTGAGGTCACGCCCGAGCTGGTCGAGTTCCACCGGGAACAGGCCGCGGGTGGCGTGGGGATGTCCACTGTGGCGTACTGCGCGGTGTCGCCGGACGGCAGGGTCTTCCGCGACTGCCTCGTCGTGGGTGAGCAGACCACGGCGGGTCTGGAGCTGCTTGCGCAAGCCGTGCACGACGAGGGCGCGCTGGTTAGCGCCCAGCTCGGCCATGCCGGCCTGGTCGCGGATTCCAGGAGCAACAAGCAGAAGTCACTGGCTCCCTCGCGACGGTTGAGCGCTCCCGGCAAGGGCCTCGTCCCGGCTGCCACCAGCGCAGACATCGCCAGGGTGACGGCCGACTTCGCCCGCGCAGCAAGGGTTCTCGTTGACGCGGGCTTCGACTGCCTCGAGGTACACCTTGGGCACAACTACCTGCTGAGCAGCTTCCTGTCGCCGAACCTCAATCGGCGAAAGGACAGGTACGGCGGAAGCGTCGCGAACCGGTCGAGGTTCCCCCGTGACGTGCTCAAGGCGGTGCGCGACGCCGTCGGCAACGAGGCCGCAGTGATCGCCAAGCTGAACATGGTCGACGGGGTGGAGAAGGGGCTGCCGATCGAGGACAGCCTCGAGGCGGCACGGCTCATCGAGCAGGACGGTGCGCTGGATGCGATCGAGCTCACCGGTGGGAGCTCGCTGCTCAACGGGATGTACTTCTTCCGAGGCGACGTGCCGATCGACGACTTCGTCAAGACGCAGCCGAGGGCCCTTGCCCCGTTCGTGCGGCCGTTCCTCAAGCGGATCATGCCGTCGTACCCGTTCGAAGAGGCCTTCTTCCTCCCGATGGCGAGGCAGTTCAGGCAGGCTCTCGATCTGCCGCTCATCCTGCTCGGTGGCGTCAACAAGCTGGAGACCGCTCAGGGTGCTCACGACGAGGGGTTCGCTTTCGTGGCGATGGGACGCGCGCTGCTGCGCGAGCCGAACCTCGTCGCGCAGTGGCAGGCAGGGACGAAGACCGAAGGTGTCTGCATCCACTGCAACCGCTGCGCCCCGACGATCTACTCGCGCGGCGGCACCTTCTGCGTCGAGCGGTCCCCGGCCGCGGCCGGGCCAGAGTGCTGACGCCTCAGGCCATCTCGGGCACCGGCAGGGCGCGAACGGCTGTTGGCCGTCGCGGGATGCCGAGGGAGAAGCCGGGGGGGAGGAGGGACAGTGCACCAGCGCCGTA
>JBHEMB010000210.1:0-4683 GCA_046262855.1 Mycobacteriales bacterium
GGACGATGTCGCCGGGCTTGATGCGCGTGGCGTCCGAGGTGCCCGTGGGGTCACGCAGGGGGTCGGGTCCGCCCATGCTCGAGAGCAGGGACTCCTCCAGCTTCCGCTTTGCCCGCTTTGCCAAGGCCCTGAGGACAACAGCCGCGACGACGACCACAACCCCGAGTAGGAGGAGGATCGTCACGAGCAGGCTGAGCACGGGGCGCAGGCTAGTGGCCGGAGGTCCTCGCCTGTGGGAGGCGTCGCTACAGGTACTGGCCCACCTGGGCGGGCGGGAGGACGGCCGTGAGCGGCCGGACTGTCATCACCTCGGCGAGGGTCATCGGTGTCGCCACCGGGCGCCCCAGGAGCATGGCTGCCTGCGAGGCCGGCAGCGGGCCGAACGCCAGCTGTGACAGGCACCGACCGGGCCGGACCAGGGCCGGGTGCACGGAGGCGAGGGGCTCGTTCGTGGTGATGAGGAACAGGCACCGCAGCCCCTGACCGAGCAGCCCGTCGCAGAGGTTGAGCAGCGTCGCCATGCCGCGGCCGCCGGTGCCCTTGTGCAGCAACGTCTCGGCGTCCTCGAGGACGATGAGCTGCCAGCGGTCGTCCTCGTCGTGGTCGAGGACGGTACGACGGAGGTACCGACCGTCGTTGAGGAGCCGCTCAGGGTCGGTGACGATGACGCCGTCCGCCCACTCCCGCCAGGCGTCGAGCAGCGAGCGGATCGCGGTCGTCTTGCCGGTACCAGGGGTGCCGTGCCAGAGCAGCAGGCGCCGAGCCTCGTCCTGGTCCGGCGTGTGCGCGACGAGAGTGTCGATCGCGAGCGAGACTTCGTCGGTGTAGTTACTGCGCACGTCGTGCCAGGGGCGTGCCTCGAGCTCGAGGTAGCGCGAGCCCCCGAGCTCATCGGTGAAGACGACGTCGACGGTGCCCTCGGCGGCGTCGATCGGGACGCGTGCGCGGATCTCCTCGACGATCTCGAGCGCCAAGGCCGGGTCAGCCGCGGAGGCCGTGACGCGAGCGGATGTCTTCCAGCTGCCGATGTGCACGACGGCCTCGTCGATCTCCGCGACAAGGTGGCTGGTGGTCCCGAGGTCGACCGTGCGCACGTTGCGGGCGCGCGCAGGGAGAGCGGCACGGGGTACCGGGCGCTTGAGCTCACGTCGTACGACGTGGTCGTGCTCGTGGGCGAACAGGGTGTGGAGGAACAGGAAAGGACCGAGGTCGTGCTCGACCGTGTCGAGGACGAACTGGGCAGGCAGGGTGTCCATGGGTTCGGGCTTTCGTGAGGGGCGCCCGTGGACCCTGCGCGTCAGCGCAGCACGGGCACCGGTTGGTGTCGATGCAGCCGTGCTGGCATGCGCTCTCTCCTTCGGTGGTTCGGAGCGATGAGGATGACAGGCCCGGTCGATTGGCGCGACTGACTTGATGTGGACAACCTGGTAGTACCTCGGTCGTACCATGACAGCATGGCGCGTGTGGTGAAGAAGAGCCTGTCGTTTCCTCAGGACCTGTTCGAGGAGCTCGAGGCGGAGGCGCGCGCGCAGGACACGACCGTGTCGGCGCTCGTGTCGCGTGCGACGGCGAGTCTCATCCGGCGGGAGCGCGGCTTGAGAGCGGTCGCGGACTGGGAGGCAGAGCACGGTGCCTTCACTGAGGAAGAGCTCGCTGAGGCTGACCGCATCCTCGACGAGCACGGCGTGTGAGCGGCCTGACCTACGACACCGGCGCGCTCATCGCGGCTGCGAACGACGACCGCCGGATGTGGCTGCTGCACCGTCGAGCGCTGCAGCGAGGCGTCACGCCGACAGTGCCGGCCCCGGTTCTGCTGGAGGCCTGGCGTGGGGAGGCCGTCATGGCCAGGCTCCTCTCTGGCACCGAGGTTGAGCCGCTGGACGGCACGAGCGCATGCGCTGCCGGCATCCTGCTGAAGCGCAGCGGTGGCAACGCCTCAGTGGACGCGAGTGTCGTCGAGGGTGCCCTTCGCCGGGGCGACGCGGTCGTCACGAGCGATCGCGGCCACCTGACTCGGCTAGCCGCGGCGGTCGGTCGTCGCCTCGACATCGTCGACGTCTGAGTGTGACGTCGCGCGGCTCGAGGCTCGCCTCCGTTTGGAGCAACGGTCGACACGCGCGCTCGCCGAGACAAGCGGTGTGTCCGTCGCCGTCGCCGTCGCGCCCGCGCCCTGGTCGCTGAGCGGTGCCGCGGTACTGGAGCCATGGAAGCTCCGCGTCCGCGGGGAGCTTCCCCTCGAGCCCCGCTGGTCCGGAGGCCCGACGCCCTCGGAGCAGCGTCTCTGGGCCCAGCTCGAGGCCTGGGACATCGGCTGGTGCAGGGAGTATGCGACTGGTCCTTATCGCCTCGACTTCTACCTCCCGACATGCCAGCTGGCAGTCGAGGTCGATGGCAGCAGCCATGACGGGCCCGTGCGGAAGCGTCAGGACCAGGCACGCGATGCCTGGCACCTGGCGCGCGGTATCCGCACTCAGCGGGTGACGGCTGCCGAGGTCATGACCGACGTCCACGGAGTCCTGCAGATCATTGCTTCCCGCATGGCGGAGCCGTTGCCATCCGCGACGGATGTTTCGTGGGCCGCGGCGTCGACCTCTCCGTCGGGAGAGACGCCGGTCGTCCCGGCGGCAGTGACGGCGATGGACCTGCCTACGGCGAGTGAAGTGGCGGACAAGGAGATCGAGGCCTTCGCCCGGGTTGCCTGCGTGACGATCCTGCCCGTCTTGGCGCCCGGTGGGCGGTGGCGGAGTTTGATCTCCCGGCGCTGAGAGCTGGTGCCTGGACTAGCTGATGTCCGCGCACCGGAAAGGCATTGACGCGGCCCTTGGGCATGCCTCACTCTTCTCGGCGGCCCGCCAACTGGTGGGTCAGATCCCTTGAGGAGCAAGCGATGTACGGCAACCCGGGCTGGCAAGACCAGCGCATCATGCGCTTGGTTGGCATGCCCGAGTGCCGGTCGCTGCAAGCGCACCTCGAGCTGAGCCGACTTGGTCACGTGGCGGTCCCTGGATAGCGAGCAGTCGCTCTCCCGGAGCCGCCCGCAGCCAGCCGCTGCCGGCGGCTTGTTGCTTGTCCGGCAGTGATCAGGAACGTCGTGCCGGTGCGCAGGCGAGGGCTACTTCACTGGAAATGAGGGAGTTGCGGGTTCGAGTCCCGCCGTCCGGGCTTGCCCGGGTGTAGCTCAACTGGCAGAGCACCAGGCCTTCACCGACTCGGTTCTCGGCACGACCCACACGCGATGTCCGGTGCGCAGGCAGCGGCTACTTCTGGCATCCGCGGGTTCGACTCCCGCACACCGCCGCCGACCCGGTCCTCGGACATGTCGTACAACGAAGGGAGGGACACCGTCATGAGCAAGTTCAACGTGCGCCGGGCATTGCGCACCGGCGTCAGCGCAGTCCGCACCGCGGAGCGGCCGACCGGCTTCACCTACGAGGGGGCGCCGGGCTACGCCCGCGACCCGAAGAGCGAGCTGTTCCTCCTGGCCGTGACCTCCATGGTCGGCGAGGACACCTTCTACGAGCAGGCACCTGACCGTGACGCGCGACTGCGCCAGCTCGTGGCGCGGGTCGCGGTCGAGGACCTCGAGTGGACCCTCGGCCTCGTCGGCTGGCTGCGCACCGGCGCGCTCCTGCGTTCCGTAGCGACTGTCGCTGCGGCGGAGGCCGTCCGCGCCCGGCTCATGGTCGGGGAGGTCGGTGGCAACCGTGCACTCGTGCGGGCCGCGCTGGCCCGTGCCGACGAGCCGGGGGAGTTCCTCGCCTACTGGACCTCGCGGTACGGCCGCCGGCTCCCGCAGCCGGTCAAGCGCGGTGTGGCCGACGCGGCGGTGAAGCTGTACTCGGAGCGGTCGCTGGTCAAGTACGACAGCGACGCGCGCGGGTTCCGCTTCGCCGACGTGCTCGAGCTCACCCACCCGGTGCCGCGTGACGCGCGGCAGGCCGCGCTGTTCCGCTACGCGCTCGACCGCCGGCACGACCGGCCGGAGGGCGCACCTGCGGAGCTGTCGCTGCTCGTCGCCCGGGAGCGGCTGCTGGCGCTGCCGCTGCCGGAGCGTCGTGGTGTGCTCTCGCGTCCGGATGTCGGGGACGTGCTGGCCTCGGCCGGCATGACCTGGGAGTCGGTCGCGGGTTGGCTGCAGGGTCCGATGGACGCTGTCGCCTGGGAGGCCGTCCTCCCGGCGATGGGGTTCATGGCCCGGCTGCGCAACCTGCGCAACTTCGACGAGGCCGGCGTCTCGGACGAGGTCGCGACTCAGGTCGCGGCCCGGCTCGCGGACCCGGACGAGGTGGCGCGGTCGCGGCAGCTGCCGCTGCGGTTCCTCTCGGCGTACCGCGCTGCACCGTCCCTGCGGTGGGCGTGGGCGCTCGAGCAGGCGCTGCAGGCCTCGCTCGCGAACGTCCCGGCACTGCCGGGTCGGACGCTGGTGCTGGTCGACCGGTCCGGGTCGATGTTCGCTCCGCTCTCGCGGCGTGCGCAGCTCACCCGGGCAGACGCGGCGGCAGTCTTCGGCGTGGCGCTCGCGCTGCGGGCGGAGTCGGCCGACGTTGTCGAGTTCGGTACGTCGTCCAAGGTCGTGCGCGTGCCTCGGGGCGCCTCGGTCCTGGCGGTTGCTGACCGGTTCGGCAACCTCGGCGCCACGAACACCGCAGCCGCCGTACGCCGGCACTTCGCTCGGCACGACCG
>JBHEMB010000211.1:0-3996 GCA_046262855.1 Mycobacteriales bacterium
CCACGCTGACGCCGCTCGGCCACCTCACGGCGGTCAACCACAGCGTCGCGGAGCTGCGGCACATCGTCGGCCAGTACGCAGCCGCGGGCGTGAAGAACGTGCTCGCCCTCCGTGGCGACCCGCCCGGTGACCCGCAGGGCGAGTGGGTCCAGCACCCGGAGGGGTTCGCGTATGCCGGTGAGCTGGTCCAGCTCGTCAAGGCCAGCGGGGACTTCTCGGTCGGCGTCGCGGCGTTCCCCGACAAGCACCCCCGCTCGCCGTCGATCGAGGCGGACGTCGACTTCTTCGTCCGCAAGTGCCGAGCCGGCGCGGACTTCGCGATCACCCAGTTCTTCTTCGGGGTCGAGGACTACCTGCGGCTGCGCGACCGCGTCGTGGCCAGCGGCTGCGAGGTGCCGATCATCCCGGGCATCATGCCGGTGACCAACGTCGCGAGCATCGAGCGGATGGCGATCCTCTCGGGGGCGGCGCTGCCGACCACGCTGACCGACCGGCTGCACGCGGTCGCCGACGACCCGTTGGCGGTGCGGGAGATCGGCGTCGAGGTGGCCACCGAGCTGTCGGACCGGCTGCTCCAGGAGGGTGCGCCGGGCCTGCACTTCATCACCCTCAACCGGTCGACGGCGACCCGCGAGATCTGGGACCGGCTCGGGCTGTCCGCCTACACCTGAACCGACCGGCGCCCGCGTGCGTCCCATCTCCATCAGCCCTGATGGAGGTCCTCCGTGAACCGCACCGCGATTGCCGTCCCAGTCCTCGCCGTCGCCGTCGCTTTCCTGCTCGGTGGTCGCGGCACACATCCGGCGGTCGCCGCCGACGCCCCGGCAGCCACGAACGGGGTGGTCGTCGAAGGTCTCGGCAAGGTGTCCGGCACACCCGACGTCCTGCGGGTGACGATGGGCGTCAGCGTCCGGCGCCCCGACGTGTCCGCCGCGGTGAACGCAGCGAACGCGGCGGAGAACCGACTGCGCAGCGCCCTCATGAAGAACGGCGTCGCCAAGGCAGACCTGCAGACCGCCGAGGTGTCGATCTACCCGTCGTACGACAACCGGGGCCGTCGCAACGGCTACGCAGTGAACGAGACCGTGATCGCCAAGCTGCGCAACCTGAGCAAGGCCGGATCGGTGATGAGCAAGGCGATCTCGGCCGCCGGCAACGAGGCGGTGCTGCAAGGGGTCAGCTTCTCCCTCGAGGACAACAAGGAGCTCCTGCAGCAGGCCCGCGACGCCGCGTACGCGGACGCGCGCGACAAGGCGGAGCAGTACGCGAAGCTCTCCGGTCGCGCGCTCGGCAAGGTGGAGCTGGTGACGGAGTCCACCTCGGCTCCGGTTGAGCTGCGCCACGCGTATGACTCGACCTCCGCTGCACTCGCCAAGCAGGCATCGCCCGTGCCCATCGACCCGGGCTCGCAGCAGGTCAGCGTGTCGGTGACGGTCCGGTGGGCACTGACTTGACCATGATGTGGTCATGAAGCTCGTCCACCGCGTCCGGACCCCGGCCTCGCCCGCGATGGTCTGGGAGGTGCTCGGCACTCCTGGCAACTGGCCGCTCTTCGACGTCTTCTTCAGCAAGGTCAAGGGGGCCACCCGCGCCGCGGAGGTGGGGCAGCACCTGGTGGGCGTCAGTCGCTGGACGGTGCTCGGCATCCCGCTCGACGTGCTCGAGGTCGACCCGGAGCGCCGGCTGGTGATGCGCGTGCGCACGGCGCCCGGCGTCACCGAGGAGCTCACCTTCGTGCTCACCCCGACCACCAAGGGCGGCACCGACATCCGCGTCGCGATCGTCGTCGAGGGCCTGTTCGCGCGCCCGGCGGCTCCGCTGCTGTGGCTCGCGAACGGGCTCAACGCGCGCGTCCTCGCCTCCCGCACGGCACGGATGGCCCGCGCGGCCCGCCGTACCATCAAGACCGTGGCGTGACCCCGGAGGAGCACCTGCTCCGCTGGCAAGCCCTGCACGGGGTCGAGCCGTCCTGGCTGGTACGGCGGTGGCTGCACGTCGTCCGCTGGCTGAGCCGGCCGCTCCGGGTGCCGCCATGGTCGGTGACGGTGGCCGCCGTCGCCGTCACGGCGTCGGCTCTGGTCGTGCCGTTGCCCGTCGCGGCTGGGCTCGTCCTGCTTGCGGGGCTGCTCGACGGCATCGATGGGTGCGTAGCCGTCCTGCAGGACAAGGCTTCTGACACGGGACGGCGGCTGGACCACGGCGCGGACCGGATCGGGGAGCTGGTGTTCGGCGGTCTGCTGTGGCGCGCCGGCGTGCCGTGGTGGCTCGCGGTGACGGCCGTGGTGCTGATGCTGGCGGTGGAGGGGCTGCGCCGGTCACCGGTCGTGACCGTGGGGGAGCGGCCGGTGCGGGTGCTGTTCACCGCCGCCGCCCTGCTGGTGTGGCCGGTGGTCTGGGCCTGGGGGCTGGTGGCCCTTTCCGGCGTCGCCGTCGCGCAGCTCGTCCGCCGTGAGCGGATCGTGACCTGACCGTGGCCCGTACGCGCTCTACTCCGTCGGAGCGTGAGCCTAGTTTCGGGCTGTGGGCTCACGGAGGCCGTCCTACGTCGACCGCTTCGCCGGAGTCGGGCTGATCCGGTCCGATCTCGAAGCCGAGGCGGTGATCCTGCTCGTGGACTCGCACCTGCACAGCGACGACGACGCCATCTGCCCTCGCTGCCTCGGCTGGATCGACGAGCGCCAGTTCGTGCGGCAGACCGCGTACGGCCTGTTCCAGCACGAGGTGTGCCCGCCTAACGTGCCGGGCCGATGAGGCCGCCGACGATCCTGGCGGACAGCGCGACGAGCGGCAGCCCGCCGCCGGGGTGCGACGAGCCACCGACGAGGAACAGGCCGGGCACGGGGGAGCGGTTGGCGGGTCGGAGGAACGCCGCCATCGGGCCGTTGGAGGACGTGCCGTAGATGGCGCCGCCGACGGCTCCCGTCCGGGCCTCGAGATCCGCCGGCGTGCGGACCTCGCGCCAGAGCACGCGCGAGCGCACGTCGACCCCCCTGTGCGCCATGACGTCGAGGAGCCGGTCCGCGTACCCCGGCTGAGCGTGCCAGTCGACCGGTCCGTGCCGTGGCGCGTTGGCGAGGACGAACAGCGCCTCATGGCCCTCCGGTGCCATCCCGGGCGGCCTGCTCAGGAAGAGCGTGGGGTCCGCGGCGGGGGCGCCGCCGAAGACCGCGTCGAGCTCGGCGTCGTAGTTGTCCGGGAAGAGCACCGTGTGGTGGGCCAGCCCGTCCGTCGTGCCGCGGAGCGCCAGGAGCAGCACGAAGCCCGACAGCGACGGGGTGGCCCGGGCCAGCCGGTGCGAGGCCGGCGGGCAGTCGACCAGGTCGCGGTAGAGGTGCGTCGCGTCCGCGTCGGAGACGACGGCCTCAGCCTGCAGCTCCCCGTCCTCGAGCGTCACGGTCGGCGGCGCGACCCGCACGACCCGGCGGCCGAGCTGCACGTCGACGCCCAGCGACAGGCACCGGTCGAGGAGCGCCTCGGCCAGCCGGTACAGGCCGCCGGGGACCCACCAGGCACCGAAGGTCTGCTCGACGTAGGGCACGGCGGCCAGGGCCGCCGGCGCGCGCCGGGGGTCCGAGCCGGTGTAGGTCGCGTAGCGGTCCAGCACCATCCGCAGCCGCGGATCGCGCAGGTGCCGCCGACCGAGGTCGCGCAGTGACCGGCCCGGGGCCAGGGTGACCAGGTCGCGTGGGTGGCGCAGCGCCAGTGCCGCCAACGTGCGCGGGCCGTGCAGGGGTGACTCCAGGAACGGCGTCCTCGACGCCTGCCAGATGCGGCCGGCCCGCGCCATCAGCGCGGTCCAGTCGTCACCCGCACCGGGGCGCCAGGCCTCGAGGTTCGCCTGCACGTCGCGGCCGGAGTCGTACGACGAGCCGTCGGTGAACCGGTGCCGGATCAGCGGCTCGACCGGTTCGAACGACAGGCCGGGGGGCCAGCCGCCGGTGGCTTCGAACAGGTCCTGGAAGACGTGCGGCATCGTGAGCAGCGACGGTCCGGTGT
>JBHEMB010000212.1:0-11505 GCA_046262855.1 Mycobacteriales bacterium
CGGCGACGTCGACCAGCTCGCGGAGAAGTTGATCAACGTCGCGTGCGACAGCGGCACCAGGCGACGGATGGGACAGGCAGCGCGGCTGCGCTCCGAGGCCTTCGACGTCTGCGAGGCAGTTGCCTGCATGCAACTGTCGTATACCCGACTCACGGCTGTCCGGAGGGGGAGCTAGCCCGGCACAGTGCGGCTCTCGGGCACCCAGCACCGCCTGTGCCGGAACTGAGGAGGTCGCCGCCCGGACGCGGGCGGGGTGCATGGGGGCACGCCAGCTCAGGGGGGTGAGGCATGGCGATCGCTGGGGACCTAACGCCGGACGAACCCGGCGTTCAGCACGTCATGCAGCCTCAGGTGCTCGTCGTCGACAGGAGCCAGCTGTTCGCTGACGCGGTTGCCCGGTCACTCACGCGTTCCGGCCTGCCGGCCCGTGCGATCCGACCGGATGAGCTGGCAGCTGCGCCGTGCAGCCCGGTGGTCCTGCTCGATGGCGACGGCCCGCAGCGCAGCACGATCGCGCTGGCCGCCGCGGTTCGGTCCGCAGCGCCGGACGCGCAGCTGGTTCTGATCCTCAAGGCGACGCATCGGGACCCTGAGCGAGCGGCCCGGGCGGTGGGAGCCCGAGGCTGGGTCCATCGTCAGTCCGGTTTTGACGACGTGGCCTGGGCGGTGCGCCGGGTGCTGAACGGCCGGCCGCTGTTCAGGCCGCGCCACGCAGCCAGCGTGCCCGTCGCCGCGCCGGACCTCGCCTGCCTGACCACGCGTGAGATCGAGGTCCTGACCCTGATCGCCAGCGGCCGGCAGAACGAGGGGATCGCTGCGGACCTCGGGATCTCAACCCACACGGTGCGCACCCATGTGCAGAGCATCCTGAGCAAGCTCGGCGTCGCGAACCGGGTCGCGGCCGTGACGCTCGCGCACCAGACCGGGCTGCTCGCCAGGAACGCAGCGCTGTGATGTCGACCTCTGCCCGGATCCTTCTCGCCGACGCAGAGCTGCTCTTCCGCACCGCTCTGCGGTTGGCCCTGGAGGACGAAGATGACCTCACCGTGACGGCCGAGGCTTCGACCGGCGACGAGGCTGTGGCCGAGTTGGCCGCCACCCATCCCGACGTCGCGCTGCTGGCGGTGGAGCTGCCGGGAGCCGGCGCTGCTGAGGTCTGCGCGGCCGCGCGGCAACTGACGCCGCGGTGCTGCGTGCTGGTGCTCGACACGGAGCCCTGTCACGCCAACCTGCTGGCGTCTCTCGAGGCCGGCGCCGACGGCTACCTCACGAGCGACCAGGGCTTCGAGCACCTCGTCGAGTCGACGCGGGCGGTCCTGCGTGGCGAGGCTGCAGTGCCGCCCACGATGCTCGGGGGCCTGCTCCACCACCTCATCCAGCGACGGCGTCACGACGACGCAGGGGTGCGCAAGTTCGAGCGACTGAGCCGCCGGGAGCGACAGGTGCTGGCTGCGATCGCCTCTGGCAAGGGTGTGGTCGAGACCGCTGAGGAGCTGGTCATCAGCACGCAGACGGCCCGGACCCACATCCAGAACGTGCTGTCCAAGCTCGAGGTGCACTCCCGTATCGAGGCCGTGGCCTTCGCCTTCGAGCCAGCCATCCAGGAACGGTTGACGGTCTCATGAGCACCCAGACGGCGGTCACGGCAGCGGCGGTGCCCACGCACCGTCCCGGCACCTACTTGTACGAGGCCGGCGGCGTGGTCCTGCTGCTGGACCAGAGCACCAGCGCCCGGCACCGGCTCAACCCGATGGCACTGGCCGTCTGGGAGCTGTGCGACGGCGAGACGACGGTGGGGGAGATGGTCACCGCGATGTGCGACCTGTTCTCCGCAGACCCCGACGTGGTGGCAGCGGACGTCATCGCGGTGTTCGAGGCGTTCAGCGAGCAGCTGCTCGTCAACTGGCGCGGAGCAGGCGGTGACGCGGATGGGTAGCCGACCGGCCAGAACGTGGGGGCGGCTGGCCGCGGCTGCCAGCAGGTTGCGTACTGATGCTCTCGTGATGGGGATCGACGCGGCGCTGGCGGCGCTCGCGTTCTTCGTCGCCCTGGTCCTGCGCTTCGACGGCCCCGTGCCAGAGGAGTACTGGAGCAGGTTCCTGCACGTCCTGCCGCTCCTGCTCGCTGTGGTGCTCGTCTGCAACCTCTGCTGCGGGGTCTACCGGCAGATCTGGCGGCACGCGAGCATTCACGAGGCCCAGCGGGTCATCGCGGCCATGATCAGCAGCTGCTGTCTGCTGTCCGGTATCGACCTGGCAGCGTCTCCGCACCTGCTGCCCTACTCGGTCGTCTTCACCGGCAGTGTGCTGGCCGGCGCGATGTCAGGCGCGGTCCGGTTCCAGTCCCGGCTGTTCGCTCTGCGCAGGCGCTCGGCCGTGTCGGTCGGGAAGCGCGTGCTGCTGGTCGGGGCCGGTGAAGAAGGAGCCGCTCTGATCGCTGACATGTTGCGCAGCAGTCGAGACCTCCTGCCCATAGCGCTGCTCGACGACGACCCGCGGAAGCGAAACAGGTCCTGCCATGGCATTCCGGTCGTGGGCGGCATCGATGACCTGGTGGACACTGTCGCCGACCTCCGGGTCGACCAGGTCGTGTTGTGCGTGCCGTCAGCGACGTCCGACCTGGTGCGGCGCGTCGCCGACCTCGCCGAGGCGGCCCTGGTGCCGTTACGCGTCCTTCCTGCGGTGAGCGAGCGCGTCAACAGCCAGGCGACCCTCACCGAGATCCGAGAGCTTCGCATCGAGGACCTGCTCGGTCGCACGCCGGTGGTGACCGACCTGGCGGCGGTTCGTCAGCTGCTTCTCGACCGGCGCGTCCTGATCACCGGCGCCGGGGGGTCGGTCGGGTCGGAGATCGCACGGCAGGTGGCCGGGTTCTCGCCCAGCCAGCTGTTCCTGCTGGACCACGACGAGACCCACCTGCATGACACCTGCGCGACGCTCCCGCAGGGCGCGACCCAACTGCTCGCGGACATCCGCGACGGGGACGCCATGCTGCGGCTGTTCCTCAGGTGCCGTCCGGAGATCGTGTTCCACGCCGCCGCGCACAAGCACGTGCCCGTCCTGGAGACCCACGCGGCCGAGGCGATCAGGACGAACGTCTTCGGCACCATGAACGTGCTCGCTGCGGCCGGGGCGGCGCAGGTCGACCGGCTCGTGTTCATCTCGACGGACAAGGCCGTGCGTCCGCAGAGCGTCATGGGTGCCTCCAAGCGGCTGTGCGAGCAGCTGGTGCTGCGCGCCAACCGGCCCGACGCTCGCTACTGCGCTGTGCGCTTCGGCAACGTGCTGGGCAGCCGCGGCAGCGTGGTCCCCACGTTCGTCCGGCAGATCGCCCGTGGCGGTCCCATCACCGTGACCGATGCGCGGATGACCCGGTTCTTCATGAGCACCACCGAGGCCGTTCAGCTGGTTCTGCAGGCCGCTGTCGGTGCCCGGGGCGGCGAGGTGTTCATGCTGGAGATGGGCGAACCGGTCCGGATCATGGATCTTGCCGAACGCATGATCAGGCTCGCCGGCCTGCAGGTGGGCGACGACATCGAGATCCGCATCACCGGCACCCGCCCGGGCGAGAAGCTCTTCGAGGAGCTGCGCACCTCAGCCGAGACGCCGCACGCCACCGAGCACCCGTCGATCTCTCGGCTGTGGCCGGCTCGGCTGGCGCCTGACGTGCTGGACGCGTCCCTGGAGCGGCTCGCCGAGCTGCAGAGAAGGGACGACGACGCCGGCATCCGGCAGGTCCTCCTCGAGCTGGCCTGGGCCGACGAGCAGTTGGACGACGCGGCGCCGGGAGCCGCCTCAATCGACCTGGTGGATCTAACGGAGGGGACGCCATGGAGCCGATCGACTACCTGAGGATCTTCCGGCGGCGTTGGGGGATCATCCTGCTCTGCCTCACGATCGGGCTTGGTGCAGCGTGGTCGACGACACCCGCCCGGCCGAAGGTCGGGCCCGTCATCCACAGCTACCGGGCCGCGATCACGCTGATCCAGGACCCCAGCTCCACCACGGAGCTCAACCTCGCCAGCACGCGGTTCCTGGTGACGGTGGGCAGCATCCCGCGCATCGCGGCCGGCATCCTCCGGTACAAGGGCGACCCGGCGCTGCTCGCCACCAGCGTCAGCGCCAGCATCGACGACCACGTCGGCGCTCTCACGATCTCGACGTCCGGTCCGGACGGCGTGCGCGACGCGGCCGTGGCGAACGCCTTCGGCCAGGCAACGATCACCTACCTGCAGCAGGCCGCGCAACGGCAGGCGCACGCCGCGGTTCTCCGGCTGCAGCCGCAGCTCGACCAGCTCGCCACGCAGATCAGCCAGCTGAGCAAGCGCATCGGCACGTCCTCGCTGCCCAGCATCTACACCGCCCAGCGCGACGCGCTCGTCAGCCGCTACTCCTCGCTCTACCAGTCCTTCCAAACAGCTGTCGGCCAGCAGATCGCCGGACCGCCCTTGACCGTCCTCCAGCGGGCCACTCCCATCCCGGTCATCAGCGGAGGCGGCACGTTCTCGCCTCCCAAGAGCCGGAGCGGCCGGCTGCTCGTGGCGGCTGTGCTGGCCCTGCTGCTCGGCTGTGGCCTGGTGCTCGCGCTGGAGCGCATCGACACCCGGCTCCGGCTGCGCTCGTCGTTCGAGAGCGCGTTCCGGCTGCCGGTCGTGGCCGAAGTGCCCCGTCTCACCCGCTCGCAGCGCAGGTCACCGCTCGTCGTCACGACGATGCCGGGCAGCGGTGCCGCCGAAGCCTTCCGCGCCCTCCGCTCCGCGCTGCTGCTCATGCCCGGGAAGCTGCTCTCGGCGGATCCGATGTCGGCGAGCGAGCGGGTGCGGCGCCGTCGCCGGTGGCGGGCGACCACGAGCTCCGAGGTCGGCCAGGCGCCGCAGGTCGTGCTCGTCACGTCCGCGCGTCCAGGCGCCGGCAAGACCACGGCGATCGCGAATCTCGCGGCGGCGCTCGCCGAGACCGGAAAGTCCGTGGTCCTGCTCGACTTCGACCTCCGCCGGCCGGGCATCGCCGCGCTGCTGGACGTCCCGACCGGTCGGGGACTCGCCGAGCTGCTCGCCGGGCCGACCGACATCCCGCTGACCTCGGTGGTCCGGCCGAGCAAGCTGCCCCAGGTCCGCGTGGCCACCGGCGGCGCGGCGGTCGCCTACCCCGCAGCGCTGCTGGCCAGCGCCGGGTCGCGCATCGACGAGGCCTGCGAGCTCGCGGACTTCGTGCTGATCGACGCACCGCCGCTGCTGTCAGCCAACGACGCGCTGGACCTCATCCCGCACGTCGACTCGGTCATCGTCGTGGCCCGCAGCGGACGCACGACGCAAGATCAGGCCCGGCGTGCCACCGAGCTCCTGGCCCGCATGCACGTCCCCATCATCGGACTGACGCTGGTGGCCTCTCCCGAAGCCATGCGGGTCGCGCCGTACGACGACCTGTACGCCCCGGTGGCCGGGGCTCCTGGCCGCCACCGCAGGGGCACGGCCGCGGCGGGTGAGTCCGTCGCCTCGACAACGGTCGCGGAGGAGCCGCAGCCATGACCCGAACCTTCTGCCGCAACGATGACGTGCTGTGGCGCGAGGCCGGCGGCGCCCTGGTGTGCCTGCCGCACGGGCGCGAGGAGCCGATCGTGGTCAGCGGGTCGGGTCCGGACGTCTGGGCTCTCATCGACAGGCCGCTCAGTGCCTTCGAGGTCGCTGAGGTGCTGGGCCGGTACTACGGCCTGCCTGCCGAAGCAGTCGCTCCCGACATCGGCACGATCCTGGAGCTCCTCAGCGAGCTCGGCGTCGTCCGCGCGGGCGAGGCGTCCTGATGTCCGACACCGATCGCTGGCTGCGCTGGGTCGCGGCCTACGGACTGCCCGGGTCGCTGGTGGAGCGACCGACGGAGGTGCTCGTGACGTCCGCCTGGAAGACGTTGCTGACCTCGGTCCGGCGGCACCATCTGCTCGGTCTGCTGTGGCACGCCATCGAGGACGATCAGCTGCCGGTCACGCTGCCGCAACGCGACGAGGTCGCCCGGGAGCACATCCAGGTGATGGGCGGCGTGCTGCGTCTCGAGGCACAGCTGCTGCGGGTCGTGCGCGCGCTGCAGGACGAGGGCATCGAAACCAGGGTCCTGAAGGGCAGTGCGGTGGCGCACCTGGACTACCCGGATCCGGCCCTCCGGCCCTTCGGCGACGTCGACCTGCTGGTCCGCTCGGACGACTTCGACGCGGCCGTCGCCGCGCTGAAGGGCACCGGCTTGCCCCGGGCCTTCAGCGAGCCCCGTCCGGGGTTCGACCGCCGCTACGGCAAGGGTGCCAGCTTCCGAGGGGACAAGGGCTTCGAGCTCGACCTGCACCGGACCTTCGTCATCGGCCCGTTCGGGGTCAAGATCAAGCTCGACTCCCTGTGGGAGACCCGGTCGACCTTTGCCCTTGCCGGGACGCAGCTGCACGCGCTCGGCGGTGAC
Source organism: Mycobacteriales bacterium (assembly GCA_046262855.1). GTDB lineage: Bacteria > Actinomycetota > Actinomycetes > Mycobacteriales > SCTD01 > RYN-111. Next base: position 6,441 of record JBHEMB010000212.1, read on the forward strand.
GAGCGCTTCCTCAACGCGTGCTACTCGGCCGCGATCTCCGATGCGGTGCCGCGCATGGCAACGCAACGGGACCTTGCGCAGATGCTGCTGTTCGGTGGCGTCGACCGTCGCCGGGTTCGTGAGCTGGCCAAGGACTGGGGAGCCGAGGTCGTGCTGGCCCGGGCCGTCTTGGAGAGCTGGCGAGCCCTCCAGATCGCCGACGTGACCGGGCTGTCCTCCTGGGCGTTCCGCTACCGACCCGAGGCGCACGACAAGCGCGACGTGGCGCTCTACACCACACCGGGGGTGAGCTACACCGCTCAGTCGCTTGCCACGTTCGGGGCCATCCGGGGAGTCCGGCCCAGGCTGCGCTTCGTGCTGTCCCTCAGCGCGCCTCGACGCGAGTTCTCCGAACCGAGCCAGCGCGGCTTCACCGGTCGGCTGCTGAAGGGCGCCCACGACCTCGTCGAGGCCCGGGCCAGGTCCTGAACGTGTCTTCCGTCGCCCTGGAGCAGCCGCGTCCGAGCTGGCCGACCCTGCTCGGCGTCTTCGCTGTGACGGGCTACCTGTTCGGCTTCAGCTGGGCGATGAGCAACGCCCAGTACGACGTCTGGGGGGCGTTCCTGGTCATCCCTGTCCTCGCCATCCTCAGCATCCCGTTGCTGCGCCGGGCCGCGAGGGACGAGCCAGGCCTGCTCGCTGTCCTGGCGCTGGGCCTGATCGTGAAGCTGCTCGGGTCCGTTGCGCTCTACGCCCTCGACCAACAGGTCTACACCGGCTCCAGCGACGCGCTGGGGTACGCCGACGACGGGGCGGTCTACGCCGACCAGCTGCACGCCGGGTACCTCCACGTGAGCGGATCGTTGTGGGGGACCACGTTCATCGGGGTTGTCACCGGGCTGCTGTTCTACGTCACCGGGCCGACAGCGCTCGGCGGCTTCCTGGTCTTCTCGTGGCTCGGGTTCTGGGGGCTGGTCCTCTTCTACCGGGCATTCGTCCTGGCCGTGCCGAACGGGGACGGCCGCCGCTATGCGCGCCTGCTGTTCTTCCTGCCCTCCTTGGCCTTCTGGTCGTCGACCATCGGCAAGGAGGCGTGGATGACCTTGGCGCTCGGCCTGTGCGCGTACGGCGCGGCCCGGGCGCTGACCGATCGGCGCGGCGGGCTCCTGCTCGTGGCTGTCGGCGTCGCGCTGGCCGCTCTGGCCCGACCGCACATCGCGCCGTTGGCCTTGATCGCCATCACGCTCGCCTACGTCGTCCGCGCGCGGGGGCAGACGAGGCATGGTGCGCTGCGTCCCCTGCGCACACTGGTCGGGATCACGGTGCTCATCATCGGCTGCGGACTGGTGATCACGCAGGCCAAGGACTACCTCGCGGTCGGTGGCGTGGACAGCAAGTCCATCAGGGCGGTCGTGCTGGAGTCGGGTCAGCGCAGCACCTCGGGCGGCTCCTCGTTCCATGCCCACCCGGTGGCCTCGCCGCTGGACCTGCCGCAGGCCTTCGTCACGGTGCTGTTCCGGCCGTTCGCGACGGAGGCGCACAACAGCCAGGCACTGGCCAGCGCCGCCGAGGGCTCCCTGCTCCTGCTGCTGCTCGTCGCGTCCTGGCCGCGTTGGTCAGGGGTGCTGCGGCGGCTCCGGCAGGCGCCGTACGTGTTGGTCTCGCTGGTGACGACCTTGCTGTTCGTCTACGCGCTCTCGGGCTACTCGAACTTCGGGCTGCTCGCGCGCCAGCGCGTCCAGGTCTACCCGTTCTTCCTCGTGCTGCTGGCGTTGCCGCGGCCTGTCCAGAAAGCAGTCGACGCATGACGCAGTCCCTTGCCCTGCTCGGTGTCCGGCCTCTGTTCGACCCCGGGTTGCCCCTGGTGCGGCCGACCATGCCCTCACGGGAGCCGCTGCTCGCGCGCTTCGACCGCGTCCTGTCGAGCGGCATCCTCACCAACGGCCCGACGGTGCGAGAGCTCGAGGAGCGAGTTGCCGCGAGACTCGGCGTCCCGCACGTGATCGCCACCGCGAGCTGCACGTCCGGTCTGATGCTGGTCTACCAGTCCCTGGGGTGCACGGGACGGGTGGTGCTGCCGAGCTTCACCTTCGCCGCGAGCGCACATGCCGTCGTCTGGGTCGGCGGTCGTCCGGTGTTCGCCGACGTCGATGAAGCCACCCTGACCCTTGACCCGGTCGAGGCGGCCCGGGTGATCGACGGTGCGGTTGCCCTGTCCGCCACGCACGTGTACGGGGCACCTGCTGACGTGGACCGGCTGGAAGCCCTCGCCGAGCGGGCCGGAGTCCGCTTGGTCTTCGACGCCGCGCACGCCCTCGGCAGCCGGAGCGCGGGGCGGCCGGTGGGCGGGTTCGGCACGGCTGAGGTGTTCAGCCTGAGCCCGACGAAGGTCACGGTCGCAGGCGAGGGCGGGCTCGTCGCGACCCGGGACGCTGCCTTGGCAGAGGATGTCCGGATCGGTCGCGACTACGGCAATCCTGGCGACTACGACTCCCGCTTCCCCGGCCTCAACGCACGGATGTCGGAGCTGCACGCGGCACTTGCGCTGGCCTCGCTCGAGGGGCTCGACGCGCGCATCGAGATCCGCAACTCGTTGGCCCGGCTGTTCCGGGACCGGCTCACGGGGATACCCGGCCTGGGCTGGCAGCAGGTGCGCAGCGGCGACCTGTCGACGTACAAGGACCTGACGGTGCTGCTGGACGCGCGTGCCTACGGTCTCAGCGCGACGCAGCTCGCGAGGGTGCTCGCGGCGGAGGGCATCGACAGCCGGCGGTACTACGCGCCGGCCATCCACCAGCAGAAGGCGTACGCGCAGGTGACGCTCGAGCGACCGCTGCCGGTGACGGAGCTGCTCGTGGACAGGGTCCTCACGGTGCCGCTCTGGTCGCACATGACGGCCGCTCAGGTGACCGCGATTGCCGACGTCGTCGTGCGCGCGCACGAGCAGGCCACCGCTCTGCGGGCGCAGCTGGCATGACGTCGCTGCCGATCTCCGAGGCGCCAGCTCGCCAGCGGCCCGCACCGCCGATGTCGCCGCCTGGGGAGCTCGCCGGGTGGCCCTGGGCGGCGACGACCCGTCCCTTCACCGCCCTGCAGCACAGCTTCCGCGTGCGGGTGTACGACGCCGAGCTCGCCTCGTACCTCGAGCAGGTGTACCGCACGCTGCCCGCGGGTGCTGCCGAGGTGTCCGAGTACTCGGTCATCGACCGAGGCGAGGGTGAGGGCCGCTACGCCGTGTACTGCAACGACGAGCGGGTCGAGCTCACCGCGAGCCGGGAACGGGCCATGGCCATCCTGATGTGGCACGTCAACCAAGAGGCGGTGCGGAGCACCGTCGACAGTCATGTGGTGCTGCACGCGGCCGCGGCCGAGCGAGACGGCATCACCGTGTTGCTGCCGGCGGCCATGGAGGCAGGGAAGACGACGACCGTCGCCGGACTGCTCCGGGCAGGGTTCGGCTACGTCACCGACGAAGCTGTCGCTCTCGACCCCCTCACGCTGGCTGCGATGCCCTTCCACAAGCCGCTGTCGATCGATGCCGGCTCCTGGTCGGTGCTCCCTGACCTCATGCCTACCGCGTACCAGGAGCTCGTCCTCGGCCAGTGGCAGGTGCCGGCTGACAGCATCACCACCCTCGTCGGCGGGGTGGTTCCGCGGCTCGTGGTCGCGCCCGAGTACGTGCCCGAGGCAGTGACCGCGTTGGAGCCGATCACCCGCGGCGCGATGCTCGCGCACCTCGCGACCTGCACCTTCCAGTTCGCCGCCGCTCCGGAGCGGAACCTGCAGGTGCTGGCCCGGCTCGTCCAGGGCGCGGGCTGCTACCGGCTACGCATCGGTGATCTCGACAGCGCTGTGCGACTGATCACGGACCTCGTCAAGGAGGAGACATGACAACACAAGAACGTGACGAACAGCTGCGGCTCGTCTCGGCAACGCAGCGACCCGGCCGACGCGCGGGCCTGGTGGCGGTCGAAGTCGGTCCCGAGACCGTGATCTACGACCCGGAGTCGGAAGCCATCCACCTGCTGGATCCCGTCGGCTCGCTGGTGTGGAGCGCGCTCGACGGAGACCTGCAGCTGGACGAGCTGAGCGTGGCACTGGCCGAGCACTTCGGCGTCGCACGCGATGAGGTGCTCTCCGACGTGCTGAAGCTGGTCAGTCACCTCACGGCCGTCGAGCTCGTGGTCGCGGCGGAGCCGGCATGACCAGCCTGCTCGCGCCGCCCAGGTACCGGCCGGTCCCGGAGACGAGCTGCCAGCAGTCGCTGGACAACTGGGGGTGGGCAGCGACCAGCACCTTCAGTGTGGGGGAGCTGGACCTCGGGGTCCGGTCGAGCTCGGGGCAGCTCGACGAGGCGGTGCGACAGCTGCTGGCTCCGGAGCTGCGAGCCGACCTGAAGGCGCCCGCGAACTACTCCCTGTTCCAGGCGCCGCGCGCCGAGCCAGGGGATCCGCAGCGACTGCATGAGCTCTTCGAGGGCTGTGCGTCCCGCTGGCGAGCGAGGTCCGCGGCCGAGCTGGTGACGGTGCTGCTGCTGCAGCTCGAGGGCCAGCGCCTCAGGCAGCAGTCGGAGGTCATCGCCCTGTCAGCCGTCGTCCTCGTCACCGCGGCCGGCGCGGTCGTCGTTCCGACCGGCTACCGGCAGCCCTTCCTCGAGGCAGCCCCCATCCTCCGCCGGGACGGCGCCCTGCTCTGGCCGGCCTGCACGGTCGGACTCGACCCCAGCACGGGTGAGATCGTGCTGCCGGCCCCTGCCCTGGCCCTCGACGGCTCGGCCTGGCCAGCGATCGCGCGGCTCGACAACGGGCCGCCACGTGAGCTGCCCGTCCCGGGCCGGTACCCCCTGGCCGGCTGGCTGCCGCTGCTCTGGCGGCCACCCGAGCGGCCGATGACCAGAGGCCAGGCCGTGCTCGGGGCCTACCCCGCCATCGTCAACCTGGACCTGATCGGCGCTGAACGCGCCCTGCGCGCCCTGGCACGCGCCGTGGCGGCGCCGCTCCGGCCACTGCTCATCGAGGGCGACACCAGGCTCGCCATCCGCCGCGCCGTGCTGGGCCGGTGAGGGCGGTGCGGGGATGCGTAGGAA
>JBHEMB010000213.1:0-3712 GCA_046262855.1 Mycobacteriales bacterium
ACAGGTCGGCGACCTGATGCAGGTCGAGCTTGAACTCGCCCGCCGCGCTCATGAGCTCGAACCCCTCGGCGTACGCCTGCATCAGGCCGTACTCGATGCCGTTGTGGACCATCTTCGCGAAGTGGCCAGCCCCGACGGCGCCGGCGTGCACGAAGCCGCTGGCCCCCTCGGGCTTCAGCACGTCGAAGAAAGGCTGGAGCTTCGCGACGTTCGCGGGTTCGCCGCCGACCATCAGGGCGTAGCCCTTCTCGAGCCCCCAGACCCCGCCGCTCACACCAGCGTCGACGAAGCCAATCCCCTTCTTTCCCAGGGCTTCTGCGTGCAGCTGGTCATCGGTGTAGCGCGAGTTCCCACCGTCCACGATCACATCGCCGGGTGCCAGCAGCTCACCCAGGGCATCCACCGTGTCGTACGTCGGTGGGCCGGCCGGCACCATCACCCACACCAGTCGCGGGCTGGGCAGGGCCGCGACCAGGGCCTCCAGCGAGTCGACGTCGCGCAGGTCCGCAGAACGGTCGTAGCCGACGACCGTGTGTCCACCGCGCCGCAGCCGCTCGGCCATGTTGCCGCCCATGCGGCCCAGCCCGATCATTCCCAGCGTTGCCACGCGCGCTCCCTCAGTCGTCTCGGCTCACGGTACGTACTGCTCCTCGATCCTGACCACCACGCCCCCGCCGCCGTACCTCGGGTGCCATGGAGTGGTCTTGCCGGTGGGGGTCTCGATGAACCTCACGACGTCGGCGAGCCGCACAGACGGTGGCTGAGTCGGCCGGGTTCCGCCGCACTGCCGTCACCTGCTGCAGTCAGCCGGAGAGCCGGACCGGCATCAGCAGGTAGCGGTAGTCAGCGACAGCGGCGTCCGGGTCCCGCTTGCCGGTGAGCACAGCCGGCCGCGTCGGACCGGTGAAGGCGAGCGTCGTGGTGTCGCTGTCGACAGCGCCCAGCCCATCGAGCAGGTACTGGGGGTTGAAGGCGATCGACATCTCCTCGGCGTCACTCGTCTCCCAGCCGCACTCGAGCCGTTCCGACGCCTGGGCGTCGTCCTGCCCGCCGGCCTCGAGCAGCACGCCCGCCGCTGAGAACGTCAGCCGCACGGGAGCGTTGCGGGCGGCGACCAGCGCCACGCGCTTGACGGCCTCGACCAGCGGCGCCGTCTCGACCTCGGCGTGCGAGCTGCTCTCGCTGGGCAGCAGCGAGCGGTACTTCGGGAACTCGCCCTCCAGCAACCGGCTCGTGGTGCGGCGACCACCGCCCTCGAAGCCGATCATGCCCTCGCCCGCTCCGGCTGTGGACAGCGCCAGCGTCACCTCAGGCCCGCTGGTCAGGGCCTTGGCCGTGTCGGCGAGCGTCCGGGCAGGCACCAGCGCCGTTGCGGACAGGTCGGGCTGCTGCGGCTTCCAGTGCAAGGTGCGCACCGCCAACCGGTACCGGTCGGTCGCGGCCAGCGTGAGCTGGTCACCCTCGATCTCGATGCGGACACCGGTGAGCACGGGCAGCGTGTCGTCCCTACCTGCGGCCAGGGCGACCTGCGCAACCGCGGCGCCGAACACGTCGCTCTCCAGCGCACCTGCCGTCGTCGGCATCGCCGGCAGCGCCGGGTAGTCCTCCACCGGCAGCGTCGGCAGCGTAAAACGCGCCGCGCCGCACGTGAGCACGACCCGGGAGCCCTCGAGCCGGAGCTCGACGGGCTGGGGTGGCAGTGACCGCACGATCTCCGACAGCAACCGGCCCGGGACGAGGACCCGGCCGGGCTCAGCAGTGGTGACGTCGATGCTGATCTGCGAGCTGACCTCGTAGTCGAAGCCGCTCACGGACAGGCCCTGCTCGGTGGTCTCCAGCAGGAGGCCCAGCAGCACCTGCATCGGAGGACGCGCTGGCAACGAGCGGGCGGTCCAGACGACCGCATCGGCGAGAGCGTCGCGCTCGACCCTCAGCTCCATCAGTTTCTTGCCTTTCGCGAAGCGAGCCCGCTGGTGCGGGATGTGAAGTGTTGCGCATGTGCCCGACGTGCATGTCCACAGCCTTGAACGTGCAGAACCCCATGTGGGGTTTCGAGATAGAGAGAGGCAGCCGTCGTCGTAGGGGTGTGCACCGCTGTGGAAAGCCGTCGAACCCGCAGGTCAGCAGGCGTGGCGGCGTGTGCGGCCGCTGTGGACGTCCACCCCAGGGCACCGTGGACGGCGGTGGACGAGTGTGTTGCGTTCACCTTGCATCCACCGAAAGCTGCATCCGTCCACACCGTTGTCCCCAGACTGTGCAGAGACCCTGTGACCTGAGTCACCCGGGTGTCCATCTACTGCCGCGACCGGGTCTTGATGCGGTTGGTGAGCTCCGCGACCTGGTTGTAGGTCGCGCGCCGCTCGGCCATCTGCCCACGGATCTTGCGATCGGCGTGGATCACGGTCGTGTGGTCGCGGCCGCCGAACATCTGCCCGATCTTCGGCAGTGACAGCTCGGTCAGCTCGCGGCACAGGTACATGGCGATCTGGCGGGCCGTCACGAGCACCCGGGAGCGTGAGGACCCGCACAGGTCCTCCATCGTGAGCCCGAAGTACTCCGCGGTGGCGGCCATGATGGTGGCGCCCGTGATCTCGGGGCCGCCGTCGGCCGGGATGAGGTCCTTGAGCACGATCTCGGCGAGCGACAGGTCCACCGGCTGCCGGTTCAGGTTCGCGAAGGCCGTGACCCGGATCAGCGCGCCCTCGAGCTCACGGATGTTCGTGCTGATCTTGCTCGCGATGAACTCCAGCACGTCCGGCGGCGCGGCGAGCCGGTCGCTCGCCGCCTTCTTGCGCAGGATCGCGATGCGGGTCTCGATGTCGGGCGGCTGGACATCGGTGATCAGACCCCACTGGAAGCGGGTGCGGAGCCGGTCCTCCAGGGTCGACAGCTGCTGCGGCGGGCGGTCGCTCGTGATGACGATCTGCTTGTTGGCGTTGTGCAGCGTGTTGAACGTGTGGAAGAACTCCTCCTGGGTCCGCTCCTTGTTCTCCAAGAACTGGATGTCGTCCACGAGCAGCACGTCGACGTCGCGGTAGCGCCGCTGGAAGGCGTGCTGCTTGTCGTCGCGCAGGCTGTTGATGAAGTCGTTGGTGAACTCCTCGGAGCTCACGTACCGCACCCGCGCACCCGTGAACAGGTGCTGGGCGTAGTGCCCGATCGCGTGCAGCAGGTGCGTCTTGCCCAGCCCGCTCTCGCCGTAGACGAACAGCGGGTTGTACGCCTTCGCCGGGGCCTCCGCCACGGCGACCGCAGCGGCGTGCGCGAACCGATTGGACGATCCGATGACGAACGTCTCGAAGGTGTACTTCGGGTTCAGGCGGGCCGGCTCGACGTCCCTGCCGCGGGCCGCACCCGAACTGGGCCGGGCGAAGTCCATGACGCGGGCGTCGCTGTCCTCAGGCGCGCGGTCGCGGCCGGTGCCCGGCAGGGCGCGGTCGTGGGCCGGCTCCGGGGCGGGCGGCTGCTCCGGCTGTGGGTCAGGCGGCTGCACCGTGACGGCGAGCCGGATCTCGCGGCCGTAGGCGGCGGACAGCGCGCCGCCGACCACAGGCCGCAGCCGGCTTTCGAGCACGTCCTTCACCAGGTCGTTCGGGGCGGCGAGCAGTGCGGTGTCCTCGACCAGGCCCAACGGCCGGGTGAGGCCGACCCAGGCGCGGTGCTGCGGGGAGAGGGCAGTCTCAGACAGCCCCTCGATGACGCGGTACCAGAC
>JBHEMB010000214.1:0-10214 GCA_046262855.1 Mycobacteriales bacterium
AAGTGTCACCGCGCAGGCCTCCGTCGACCGGAAGACCCGCTGGACCGTGACCCTCGACGGCTGCGAGATCGCCGCGAACGATGTCGTGCGCGCGCCAGGCACCTTCACCCACGAGGACCGACGGCAGCTGCAGGACCACGCAACCGCGGCCCGGGCGCTGGCGCAGGTCGGCAGCTGCGAGGCCGCCCTGCGGATGACCGCGGACTACGTGACGGAGCGCAAGCAGTTCGGCCGGCCGATCGGCACGTTCCAGGCCGTCACGCAGCGCCTGGCCGACGCCTACATCGACGTGACCGCGGTCCGGCTCACCGCCTGGCGCGCTGCCTGGCTGGTTGCCGCAGGCACGCCCGATGCTGATGCGCTGGCGGTCGCGGCCTGGTGGGCCACCGACGCGCCCTCCCGGGTTGTCGAGTCCGCGATGCACCTGCACGGCGGGATCAGCGTCGACCTCGACTACCCCCTGCACCGGCACTACCTCGCAGTGAAGCAGACGGAGCTGGCGCTCGGGGGGCCCGCTCGCCGGCTTGAGGCGCTCGGCGCCGGGCTCGCGGTGGCCTGAGATGAGCAATTTGCCCCTGCAAGGGGTGCACGTCCTCGAGTGGTCCAGCTCCATCGCCGGCGGGTACGCCGGAAGACTGCTCGCTGACGTCGGGGCGCGGATCACCCGCGTGGGCGGCAGCCTGTCGCTCGGACGCGGCGCCGAGCTCGACGCCTACCTGCACCAGGGCAAGGTGGAGCAGCACGCCACCCTCGAGGAGCTGCCGGGCCTAGGCGCCGACGTGGTGATCCTCGAGCTGCCCGATGCCCCGGCCGACGACTTCGTGACCCGCTTCGGCGACGCCGTCGTCGTGGTCATCACGCCCTGGGGCCTCGACGGTCCGTGGGCCGGCAAGGGCCGCCCGTGGAGCGAGTTCACGCTGCAGCTCGAGGCCGGGTCGCTGAGCCTGCGCGGGATGTCTTCGTCGTACCCGCTGATGACCGGCAGCTCCGAGAGCCTCTGGATCGCCGGGACCATGGCCGCCGGTGCGGTCGCTGCGGGGCTCCAGGGCGGGCCGGCGGAGCGCCTGGTCGACCTGTCGCTGCTCGAGATGACGGCGTACTCCACCAATCTCTTCCAGGACGTCGCAGCCTCGGTCGTGAAGGCGCCGCGGCAGCCCTTCTCCTCGCGCGTCCGGCTGACGCCGAGCGTCGAGCCGGCGAAGGACGGCTGGGTCGGGTTCAACCTCGCGTCCGCGCAGAACCACGAGGACTTCCTGGTGCTCATCGAGCGGCCGGACTGGCTCGAGGACGAGCAGATGAAGTCCTTCATCGGTCGCTACTTGCGGATGGCGGAGTTCACGGAGGCGGTGCGCGCCTGGACCCGCCGGCACACCGTGCAGCAGATCGTCGAGCTCGCCGGCGCCTTTCGCATCCCCTGCTCGCCGGTGCACAGCGGGGCCACGGTCCTGGGGGACCCGCAGGTGGTCGCTCGCGAGTTCTACAAGCCGCACGCGGGCTTGGGCTTTCTCGAGCCGCAACCGCCTTTGCTGTACGACGGGAGCCGGCCCACCCGGTCCGCGCGGCCCGAAGGGGCGACTGCAGGCTTCAGCTCCGACGCCGCACCGTTCGCGGGGCTTCGCGTCCTCGACCTCAGCACGTGGTGGGTCGGTGCCTACGTCGGCTCGGCGATGGGCAGCTACGGCGCGGACGTGGTGAAGATCGAGAGCACTCGCCGCATCGACGGTGCCAGGACCCTCGGTGGGGTGCCGTTTACCCAGGACCACTGGTGGGAGTGCGGCAACTTCTACCTGGGAGCCAACTTCAACAAGCGCAACGTGACCCTGGACATCACGGACCCGGAGGGTCGCGAGCTGCTGGTGCGCCTCATCAAGAGCGCTGACGTGATGCTCGAAAACTACGCCCCGCGGGTGCTCGAGTCGGTGGGGCTCGACTGGGACGCGGTGCACGCGCTGAACCCGAAGCTGGTGATGCTGCGGATGCCGGCCTTCGGGCTGACCGGGCCGCGTCGTGACATGGTCGGCTACGCGCAGACCGTCGAGCAGTTCTCCGGCCTGTGCTGGCGCACCGGCTATCCCGACGGGGATCCGACGAACCCGAGTGGTCCGGCTGATCCGATGGGGGCTGCGAACGCGTTCTTCGCGCTGGCGGCGGCGTTGCGGCGCAGCCGCGCCACGGGTGAGGGGATGCTGGTCGAGGCGCCGCTCGTCGAGGGTGCCCTGACGATGAGTGCCGAGCAGGTGATCCGCTGGACAGCGGGCGGCGAGCTGCTCGGATGCGCAGGCAACCGCAGCGAGAGCGCTTGGGTCCAGGGAGTCTTCGCCTCGGCCGACCCGGACTCCTGGGTCGGACTGTCGGTGCTCGACGAGGTGCAGTGGTCCGCGCTCGCCGGCCTGATCGGTGGCCTCGAGTGGGACGAGCGCTCGCGGACATCCGTGCAGGCACGAGCGGACGAGGTGGACAAGCTCGTCGGCGCGTGGCTGGCCGAGCACGACCCGGAGGCTGCGGTCGCCGTGCTGCTCGCGGCCGGGATCCCTGCGGGCCGGATGACCGACGCGCGCTTCGTCCACGAGCACCCGCAGTTCGTCGGGCGCGGCTCCTACCAGCAGGTCGAGCTGCCCTGGGCCGGCACCATCGGCCTGCCCGCAGTGCCCTACCGCAGGGTGCGCGCCCCGCAGTGGATCACGCGCCGACCGCCGACGCTCGGGGAGCACAACGACGAGGTGCTCGCGGGCGAGCTGGGGCTCACCGGTGAGGAGCTCACCGGCCTTGCTGAGCGCCAGGTCATCGGCTCCCGACCGGCGGGACTGTGATGGCTGGTCCCTTGGGCGGCATCCGCATCGTCGAGCTCGCTGGGCAGGGCCCCGGCCCGTTCGCCTGCATGCTGCTGGCAGACCTCGGTGCTGACGTGGTCACGGTCGAGCGGATTGGCGCGCGTCGGCACACTGACGACGCGCATGCGCGTGGCCGGCGGTCAGTCGCGCTGAACCTCAAGGACAAGCGAGCCGCCGACCTCGTGCTCGACCTGGTCGCCGAGTCGCATGCGGTGGTCGAGGGCTTCCGCCCCGGGGTCGTCGAACGCCTCGGGCTCGGTCCTTCGGAGTGCCTCGAGCGCAACCCCGGCCTCGTCTACGGTCGTGTCACCGGGTGGGGGCAGGAGGGGCCGCTGGCATCCTCGGCTGGCCACGACATCAACTACCTCGCCGTGTCGGGTGCGCTGCACGCCATCGGCGAGCGCGGTCGCCCGCCGGTGGCGCCGCTCAACCTGCTGGGGGACTACGGCGCGGCAGGCATGCTGCTCGCCCTCGGCGTGGTCTCGGCGCTGCTCGAGAGCAGCTCGTCCGGTCAAGGCCAGGTGGTCGATGCGGCGATGGTCGACGGGCTGGCCGCGATGCTGGCTCCGTTCCACGCAGCTGCCGCGCGTGGCAGCTGGCGGCTCGAGCGGGGCAGCAACCTGCTGGACGGGGCGGCGCCCTTCTACGGCGTCTACCGCACGAGCGACGACAGGTACCTCTCCGTCGGCGCGATCGAGCCGGCCTTCTACAGCGAGCTCCTGGCACTGCTCGGCCTTGACCCGGCCGACCTCGGTCCGCAGCTGGACAAGGCGGGCTGGGACGCTGCCCGTGCCAGCCTGGCCGAGGTGTTCAGCACCCGCACCCGCAGCGAGTGGGTCGCGCACTTCGCGGACCATGACGCGTGCGTCGCGCCGGTGCTGGACCTGGCGGAGGCCCGGCAGCACCCGCATGCCGTCAGCCGCGGCATGTTCGCCGACCGGAACGGGATCCCGCATCCTGCGCCGGCGCCGCGGTTCAGCCGCACCGGGCTCGCGTGGCCCCGCGACCCAGAAGCAGCGGGCACCAGCACCGATGACGTGCTGGTCGCGCTGGGGGTGCGCCCGGACCAGATCTCCCAGCTGCGCGAAGCGGGAGTGGTCGCGTGACCGCCGCAGGCCGCGAGCGGCTCACTGCGGAGCTCCGCAGGCTGACCAGGCTCAGCGTCGCCGCCCAGCTGGACGACCACGCCGCCGAGCGCGCCGCCGCAGGCCTCGCACAGGTGGCGGCCCAGCTCGAGGCACCGATGCGGGCGACGCCGTGGTGGTGGCAGGACCCAGCGGTCGAGTCGGTCGGCGGCTGGGAGCGGTTCAACCCGGTCGCGCCGCCGCTGCAGATCTCGTTCGACGGGCGGGCAGTCACGGGCAGGGTCGAGATGGGCGTGGAGTTCACCGGCCCGCCCCAGGCTGTCCACGGGGGCTTCGTCGCGACCGTCCTGGACCACGTGCTCGGCATCTACCTCTCGCGCATCGAGCGGCCCAGCTTCACGAGCTCTCTCGAGGTGCGCTACCTGGCGCCCACGCCGCTGGGCGTGACTCTCGACTTCGAGGCCACCCACAGCATCATCGAAGGATCGCGGACGCAGGCCTGGGCCGAGCTCCGGCACGAGGGCCGCACGACGGCTCGCGCCGAGGGCCGATTCCGCCTCACCGCGGCAGCGAACGAACGCCTGCAGAGGAGCACCGCGTGATGGGCAAGATCACGACCCTCGACCAGTTCGAGGAGGAGTACCGCAAGGGGCTCGGGATCCCGATCCACCCGAAGGGCTGGCGTGAGGTCACGACCGAGTGGCTGCGCAGGCACAGCGAGGGCAGCGGTGACTACAACCCGCTGTTCCGTGACGCCGGCTACGCAGCGGACGGGCGCCACCACCACCTGGTCGGTGCACCGTCGTTCCTGTTCTCCCTCGACTTCGGCGCCGACGCCTCGATCTGGGGGCACATCCCGCGCGGCGACGTGGCGATGGGCGACCTGAGCATCCTCTACCTCGGCGCGGACATCGAGTGGCACCGCCCGGTCTGGCTGGGAGACCGGGTGCGCAGCATCCAGACCCCGACCGACATCCGCCGCAAGGAGTCCCGCCAGCTGGGGGAAGCGGTGGTGTGCTCCGGTACGACGGAGTACTTCAACCACCGCGCGGAACTCATCGCCCGCATGACCAACCACATGCTGCGCTTCCCCAACCCAGGCGCAGGGGTCGAGTCGTCCCACTCGTCAACCGGCCCTCAGGTCGCACCTGATCCGCTGGTGTGGCAGCGCGAGCGACAGGGTGACAAGCCGCTGTGCTGGGAGGACGTCGAGGCGGGCACGCCGATCCCGGACCTACCGAAGGGCACTTACACCACGACCGAGCTCTACCTGTTCAGCTTCGGCACACTGACCATGAGCAGGTCACGGCAGGTCGACGAGGGCACCATCGACATGGGCGCCGGAGGACGGGCCGACCCCGAGTACGCCCGCAAGACCCGGGCCCAGTCGGCATCGTTCGACTACGGCCCGCAGCGGATCGCCTGGCTCACCCAGGCCGTCTCCGACTGGATGGGCGACAACGGCGACCTGCTCTCGATGAGCGCGCAGCTGCGCCGGCCCAACCTCATCGGCGACACCAACACCGTCGTCGGCCAGGTGCTGCGGACCTACGAGGAGGACGGCGAGGGGCGTGTCGACGTCCGGGTCGCCGTGAAGAACCAGGACGACGTGGAGACCGCCACCGGTGAGGCGAAGGTAAGGCTGCCACGAGCAGGTGCCGCCGACCCCCATGGCCTGCTGTTCGCGCCGCCGGCCCTCGGCACCGACCCCTCGCCGTACGGCTGAGAACCCAGGAGTCACGCATGCACCTCAAGCCAGGGCTGAAGCTGTCGTCCGCGGCCTCGGCCGCGCAGTTCATCGTCATCCGCGCCCCGCAGGACGACCTGCCGCTCAGCTGTGCCGGTGCACCGCTCGTGGCCGAACCAGCAGGACAGCCCGCGGCCGACGGGACCCCTGACCTGCTCGTCGGGAAGCGCTACACCGACGCGGCCGGTGCCCTCGAGCTGCTGTGCACTTCGTCCGGGGCCGGCCCCTTGCTGATGGCGGACCAGCCGCTGCCCGTGCAGGCGGCCAAGTCGCTGCCGTCGTCGGACTGAGAGGCCGCACCACGTGAACGTCGTGACCCTGCTGGACATCGTGGCCGGGGTGGACCCGGACCGGGTGGCCCTCGGTGACGCCCGCTCCGGGATGACGCTGTCCGAGCTGCGCGACCGCGCGGCCCGGGCCGCGACCCTGCTGGCGGACCAGCCCGGTCGGCCACTGCTGTTCGCGGCCACCGCGACGGCCGCCTTTCCCGTGGCGATGTTCGGGGCGGCCGCCGCAGGCCGGCCGTTCGCGCCCGTCAGCTACCGGCTGGCCGCGGAGCCGTTCGCCGAGCTGGTGCGCCGACAGTCACCCACGACCCTGATCGCGGACGCGCGGACGGCCGGTCAGGTCGACCCGGGTGAGGTGCCCACGGTCCAGGAGACGCCGGCGTTCGTGAGCGCCGTCGAGTCGGCGGTGCCCGCAGAGCAGGAGCCCGACCAGGACCCGGAGCGTCCTGCGGTGCTCCTCCACACCAGCGGCACGACCGGTACGCCGAAGGTGGCCGTCCTCCGGCACCGGCACCTCACGTCGTACGTGCTGAACAGCACCGACATGCTCGCCGCCGGCCCCGACGAGGCGGCCCTGGTCAGCGTCCCGCCGTACCACATCGCCGGTGTCGCAGGGCTGCTCACCGGGATCTACAGCGGCCGCCGGATCGTGCAGCTGCCGAACTTCGACGCCGATGCCTGGGTCGATGCCGCCGTGCAGCAGGACATCACCCATGCGATGGTCGTGCCGACGATGCTCGCTCGGATCGTCGAGGTGCTGGAGCAGCGTGGCGTCGGGCTGCCGATGCTGAGGCACCTGTCGTACGGCGGTGGCCGGATGCCGCTGCCCGTCATCCAACGCGCTCTCGCGCTGCTGCCCCACGTCGACTTCGTCAATGCGTACGGGCTCACCGAGACGACCTCGTCAGTGGCCGTGCTGGGACCCGCCGATCATCGCGCCGCCATCACCAGCGCCGACCCTGCCGTCCGTCGCCGGCTCGGCTCCGTCGGACGGCCGCTTCCCGACGTCGAGATCGTCGTCCGCGACGCGGTCGGCGCGCCGCTCCCGCCCGACACGAAGGGCGAGCTCTGGATCCGCGGACCGCAGGTGTCGGGGGAGTACGCGACAGCGTCCGTGGTCGACCCCGACGGCTGGTTCCCCACGCAGGACGGCGGGTGGGTCGACGAGGACGGGTACGTCTTCGTCGAGGGCCGGCTCGACGACGTCATCATCCGCGGCGGGGAGAACCTGTCACCCGGTGAGATCGAGGACGTCCTCGCCAAGCACCCGGCCCTGGAGGAGGCCGCCGTTTACGGCGAGCCGGACGAGCAGTGGGGCGAGGTCGTCGTGGCTGCTGTCGTCGTACGCGCCGGCGCGGTCGTCGACGAGCAGGAGCTCAAGGAGTGGGTCTCGCAGCACCTGCGGTCGAGCCGGGTTCCGGCCCGCGTGGAGTTCCTGTCCGAGCTGCCCAGGAATGACCTCGGAAAGCTGCTCCGGCGGGTGCTGAAGGCGCCCGTCCCCTCTCCCTAATACTTGACTGATTTCATGCTTCTTGTAACCTGAATCACAGCGAACGACACGCCCGCTGGATCCCTCACAAACCACGCAAAGGATCGTCATGGAACTTGCCGAGGCTGCCGCCCAGGCGCGTCAGGTCGTCGCCACGAAGCTCGCGACCGGCTTCACCTGGCCGGAGATCCCGCGCTGGCACGACGGCAGGTTCCTGTTCAGTGACATGTACAACCACAAGGTCCTGCGGCTCGACGACGACGGCACCGTGACGACGCTCATCGACGCGACCGACCGCGAGCGACTGCACCCCGGCCCGGGCGCTGAGGAGAAGGAGGTCGTCCTCGGCGGCATGGGATGGCTGCCTGACGGGCGCCTCCTCGTCAACTCGATGCACGAGCGCGTCGTCCTGGTATGGGGCGGGAGCTCGTTGGAGCCCTACGCCGACCTGCGCGAGCTGGCGACCAGCTCGATCAACGACATGGTCGTCGACACCGACGGCCGGGCCTACATCACGCAGCTCGGCTACGACCTGTTCGCCGGTGAAGAGGCCTGCGACTCCGCGCTGCTCGTGGTCGAGCCCGACGGGACACCCCGGATCGAGGAGGGCGCCGGAGGCCTGGCCTGTGGCAACGGCATCACGGTCACCGCCGACGGCACGAGCGTCATCGTCGCCGAGGTCGGTGCGAACCGGCTCACCGCCTACGACCGCGCTGCTGACGGGCGGCTCAGCAAACGCCGCGTCTTCGCCGAGCTGGCCTGGCTGCCGGACGGCATCTGCCTCGACGAGCACGGTGGCGTCTGGGCCAGTATGCCGGGGAGCGGGGTCGTCGGGCGGTTCGTCGAAGGGGGCGAGATGACCGACGTCGTCAACCTCCCGATGGACGAAGGGATGGGCATTGCCTGCGTCCTCGGCGGCCCGGATCGGAGCACGCTCTACATCTGTGCGGGTCTCGAGGTTTTCGACTGGGCGAAGTCGCGGGCCGAGGGCCTCGGGTCGATCTGGATCGCGCCCACCCAGTACACCGCCGGCGCCAGCCGGCCCTGACCCGGCAACACGAGGAGAGCACCATGGCAGAGCTGTCGTTCACCGGGCGGCGCGTCGTCGTCACCGGAGCCGGCCGGGGCATCGGGCGCGAGTACGCCCTGCTGCTCGCGGCGCGTGGGGCCAAGGTCGCTGTGGTCGACCTGGGCAGCACCACGGACGGCAGCCGCAAGGAAGCCGACGACCCGGCCGCGGCCGTGGTCGCGGAGATCACCGCTGCCGGTGGTCAGGCGCTCGCCCTGCGAGCGGACGTCTCAACCGAGGAAGGCGCCCGCGGCATCGTCAGGGACACGGTGTCTGCCTTCGGGGGTCTCGACGCGGTCATCAACAATGCCGGGATCGTGCGCACCGCACCGTTCGAGGCGGTGACTCGTGAGGAGTACCAGCGTCACCTCGACGTGCACTTCTTCGGCTCGCTGTGGCTCGCGAAGGCGGCCTGGCCGCACCTGCGGGACTCCGGCTCCGGTCGCATCGTCAACACCGTCTCGGGCGCGATGCTGGGCAACCCTCTGATGGTGCACTACGGCAGCTCCAAGGGCGCGGTCTTCGGCCTCACCCGCAACCTCGCCCTGGAAGGCGCGGCCCTCGGCATCTGCGTCAACGCGGTCGCACCCGGCGCCGGCACCCGGATGGCGGAGGCGGCGGCCGACTCCCTGCCGCCCGAGATCATGGAGTACATGCGCACGGCACTGCTGCCGAGCCTCGTCGCTCCCGTCGGTGCCTACCTCGTGCACCAGGACTGCACCGTGACCGGCGAGGTCTTCAACGTCGCTGGCGGCATCGTCAACCGGATGGCTGTCGTCAACACCGCGGGCTTCCACGACCCGGAGCTGACCGTGGAGAGCGTCGCAGCGAGGTTCGACGAGGTCATGGCACTGCCGGCCGGCGTCGACGCGCAGGTCGTGGCCGCCCCAGCCCTGGCCACCTGAGCCCTTCCCCACCTTCGAGAGGCAGCCATGACCGAGACCGCAGTGGGCACCGTGACACCGGGTACGGAGTACCCCTTCGGACCGATGGCCCCGCACGAGGCGGCGGAGCAGTACCGCCGCATTGCCGCGGATCGGCCGATGACCCGGACGACGATGCCCATCGGGGGTGACGCCTGGATCATCCACCGCAACGAGGCGGCCCGGGCGATGCTCAGCGACACCCGGTTCGTGCGCAAGCCCTTCCGCACGGGCGAGCGGGTCGTGCCCTATTTCGTGGACTTCCCTGACTTCCTGAAGACCACCCTGCAGTTCCAGGACCCGCCGGAGCACACGAAGCTGCGCCGGCTCGTGCAGCGGGCCATCTCGCCGCGGTCGGTGCGGACGATGAGGGACAGCGCGGTGGCCTTCGCCAACCAGCTCATCGACGAGATGGTGGCCAAGGGCGGCCCGATCGACCTGGTGCACGAGTACGCACTGCCGCTACCGATCCAGATGCTGAGCAACCTGCTCGGCGTGCCCCCTGAGGACCACGAGAAGTTCGAGAAGTGGAGCTCGTCGACGCTCGCCGTGGCGAACATGTCGATGGACGAGATCGCCGCCAACATGATGGAGCTCGTCGTCTACATGACCGAGCTCATCGAGCAGCGCGGCCGAGAGCCGAAGGAGGACCTGCTCAGCCTGCTCGCCGGCGCCCGCGGGCAGGACGACAGCCTCACGGACGACGAGATCCTCTCCATCGCCCTGATCCTCATCATCGGCGGATTCGACAACACGGCGAACTTCATCTGCACCGGTGTGCTC
>JBHEMB010000215.1:0-14082 GCA_046262855.1 Mycobacteriales bacterium
GCTCCATGTGGGCGCCCCGCAGGTCCCAGAAGTCGACGCGTTCATGCAGCACCAGTGCACCGTTGCTCGCGGAGCAGACGGTCCGATGACCGCCGCTGCCCGGCTCGATCGGCTCAGGAAACCCCATGGCTCCTGAGGTCATCAGCGCCTGCATGCCCTCGTGCCCCTCGATCCGCGACTTCGGCAGCGCGGTGTTGAGCCACAGGAAGTCCTCGGTGCAGGCGGCGAGGGTCGCCTCGACGTCGCCGCTCCAGTACGCGTCGAGGAACCGCTCGACAGCGGCCACCCCTGTCATGCCCTGATCCCGATGCGTCCGAGGTCGAAGCACTCGATCGCGTTGCCGCGCACCAGCTGCCAGGTCTCGTGGTCGGACAGACCTGCCGCCGTGGCGATCTTCTCTGCAGTCTGCTTCGAGTGCGGGAAGGTCGAGTCGGAGTGCGGGTAGTCCGTCTCGAACATGATCTGGCCCATACCGATCACGTCTCGGCTGGCCAGGCCGTGCATGTCATCGAAGATGCAGCCGTAGACGCGGCCGGCGATGTAGGAGCTCGGCGGCTCGGGCAGCGCGTCGCGCAGCCGGTTGCCGTAGAAGTGGCTGCGCTCCCACACCGAGTCGAGGCGCTCCATCATGAACGGCATCCAGCCCACCTGGCCCTCGGACAGGGCGATCTTGATGTTCGGGTGCCGGACCAGCACGCCGGAGCACAGCCAGTCCACGAAGGCGTGCACGGAGTTCTCGGCAGTCAGCGCCATGCCCGCCTCGAGCGGCGCGTCCGGCGCGGTGATGGCCATCTTGGACGACGACCCGATGTGCATGTTGATGACCGTCTGGGTCTCGTCGCAGGCCCGGAAGAACGGCTCCCAGTGTGACCCGTAGATGCTGGGGAGGTTGAGCGGCACCGGACTCTCGGAGAACGCCACCGCGTGCGAACCCTTGTCGGCGCAGCGGTGGATCTCCGCGGCGGCGAGCTCTGGGTCCCACAGCGGGATCAGCGTGCACGGGATCAACCGGCCGTAGGCAGCACCAGCTGACCAGTCGTCGATCATCCAGTCGTTGTAGGCCTGGACGCAGAGCAGCGCGAGCTCCTTGTCCTCGCGCTCGAGGAACGTCTGCCCGCAGAACCGCGAGAAGCTCGGGAACGACAGGCTGGCCTCGGTGTGGTTCGCGTCCATCGCCTCCAGCCGCGGGCCTTGCTGCCAGCAGCCGGGCACGATGTCGTCGTAGCTCACCGACTTGGCGGACGGCTCGTCGAGGTACCCGACCTGCGCCATCCCCCGGGGCAGTGGCGACACGAGGTCGTCGTAGAGCCAGAGGTCCACGGGTCCGGCCTCGGGGTGCGGGTCCTCACTGAACCTGAGGCCACCGTCGTACACCATCCGGCCGTGCCGGCGCTCGAGACGCGGCCCGCGCTCGGCGTACTTGGCAGGCAGCCGGTCCGACCAGAGAGTCGGTGGCTCGACGACGTGGTCGTCGACGCTGATGAGCTTCGGGATCTCCATCACACCGCTCCTACGCCGAGCTTCCAGCGGAACAGCTTCTCGGCGTTCTGGTGCGTCATCTTGGCCACCTCGTCCTCCGGGATGCCGGTCATCAGCTGGTCGACGTCCTTCTGGCTGTTGGGCCAGGTGGTGTCGCAGTGCGGGTAGTCGCACTCCCACATGATCTTGTCGATACCGACCTGGTGGCGGTAGCCGATCCCGATGGGCTCATCGATCATGCAGCCCCAGATGTTGCGCTGCCAGACCTCGCTCGGCAGCAGGTCGTCCATCCCCTGATGCAGGCGGTGCTTGAGGAACTGCCGGTCGGCCCGTTCCAGCGCCGACGGGACCCAGCCGATGCCGCCCTCGCTCATCGCGAGCTTGATGTTCGGGTACTTGCGGGGAACGGGTGACATCGCGAACGCAACGGTCGCCGCGATCGCGTTCACGTTGCCCAGCGCGATCGGGATGATGAAGTGCCCGTCCGGCGCGGGGTTGGTCAGCTCACCGCTGCTGCCGATGTGCATGCAGATGACGGTCTCTGTCTCCTCGCATGCCTGCCAGACCGGATTCCAGTAGTCGCTGAACAGTGAGGGCAGCCCGAGGCTGACCGTGCCCTCCGGGAAGCTGATGGCCCGCGCCCCCTTCGCGGAGCAGCGCCGGATCTCTGCCGCCATCAAGGTCGGGTCCCACACCTGGCCGACGATCATCGGGACGAACAGCTCGGGAGCCGCGGCGCACCACTCGTCGATGTGGAAGTCGTTGTAGGCCTGGACGCAGAGGCTCGCGAGCTCCTTGTCCTTGTAGTTGTTGAGGACCCGCCCACCGAAGCCCGCCAGAGTAGGGAAGCACAGCGACGCGCGGATGTTGTCGGCCAGCATGTCCTCAGCGCGTGCCTTCGGGTCGTAGCAGCCCGGGATCATGTCGCTGAAGCGGACCGGCTCCATGTCCCACTCCTCCTGGGGCTTGCCGGCCACCGCATTGAGTCCCATCTGCGGGAACTTCGTGCCCTCCCAGACCCAGTACTCCCGGCCGTCCTCCTCCACGACGTGCGGGGCATCTTCGGCGTACTTCGCTGGCAGCCGCGACGTCCAGACGTCGCGCGGCTCGATGATGTGGTCATCGACGCTGAACAGGTCGTACGTCGTCACGGTTCCTCCGAGAGCTGCTAAACCAGGTCCCTCGTTTTGTAGCACCGGGTGTGGCCGCCCTCACAGGGGCTGGGCAGGGCGACAATGTCGTTTTCAGCCAGCACCGACCAGCGTCGGTACGTTGCTCACGTGACCAGTCCCATGCGACGGGCCGAAGAGGTGGCTCGCCAGCTGACCGAGGAGATCCGCGAGCAGGGCTGGAAGGTCGGGGACAGCCTCGGCTCCGAGGCGCAGCTGATGGCGCGGCTCGGCGTCGGGCGCAACGTGCTGCGCGAGGCGCTTCGGCTGCTGGCGCAGGACGGCGTCGCGACCATGCGCACCGGACGCGCGGGGGGCCTGTACGTCACGTCGCCCGGGCCCACCCCGGTGGCGCGGGTTCTCGAGCACTACATGACCGCGCACGGTGTCGGGTTCGAGCACGTGCTCGAGGCGAAGCGGTCCATCGAGCTCACCTGCGTCCGGCTCGCCTGCGAGCGCTTGGATGCGGCGGGCGAGGCCCGGCTGCGGGCTGCCATCGAGTACGAGCGGACGGTGCCGGTCGCCGAGTCCGGCGAGGTCGCCGATCTCAACATCCACGTGCTGCTGGCCGAGCTGACCGGCAACCCGGCGATGCACGTGTTCGTCGAGGCCCTCACCCGGCTGAGCCTCGACTTCGTCGGGGACGTGGACCTCCAGGCCACGGCACCGCCGACCCATCTGGAGCACATCGCCCTGTGCGAGGCGGTTCTCGCCCGCGACCCCGACAAGGCCGTCGCCATCATGGACGCGCACCTGTCCGTCGTGGGCGACTCGATGGCGGCCTGCTCGGGCTGACCGCAGCAAGCACGAGGTCGACGAGCCGGCCCGCGTAGGCCAGCTGCTTCTCCACCGTCCGCTCGCGGCGGCTCGCGGGCGTGACGAGGACGTGGTCGATGACGGCCCCGCCCACCATCTCGACCACCAGGCCGATGTCGACGTCCGGCGCCACCTCACCGCGCTCGATCCCTCGTCGCACCGCGGCGCGCGAGGCCTCCACCCGGGTCCGCGCGATCCGTCGCTGGAACTCTCGCAGCAGCTCCGGCGCAGCGTGTCCCTCGACGAACATCCGCAGCGGCGCGAGCCCGGCCTCGCCGGCGAAGGTTGCGAGCATCGAGCTGGCGAGCAGCACCAGGTCACCCCGAAGGGAGCCGGTGTCCAGCGCCGCGACCGTCACGATGTGCGACTCGAGGGCATCGATGAGCAGCTCTTCCCGGCTGCCCCACCGGAGGTACAGACCCGCCTTGCCGACCCCTGCCTCCTTCGCCACGGCATCCAGCGTGAAGCCGCCCCAGCCCTCCCGGGCATAGACGCGTACGGCGGCACTGCGCGCGCGATGGTCGACATCGGGGTCACGAGGGCGCCCCTTGGGGCGAAAACCGGATTCCACCCGGAACATCCTGCACGATGGCGCGAACACTTGCAGTCGATAATCGTCCGGAATACGTTGCGAACCTCCGACGCGAGGGATCGACATGGACATCACCGCTGCCGTTCTCCGGCAGGCAGGCGGGCCGATGGAGCTCGAACGGCTCCAACTGGAAGCTCCCCGGCCCACGGAGATCGTGGTGCAGGTCGCCGGCACTGGCATCTGCCACACCGACCTGTCCTTCCACGACGGGCACTGGCCGTACCCGCTGCCGGCGGTGCTCGGACACGAGGGCGCCGGCACCGTCATCACGGTCGGGGACGCCGTGACCGATCTCGCCCCGGGCGACCGGGTAGTCCTCTCGAGCGGTTCTTGTGGCACGTGCCGCGCGTGCCTGTCGGCCCGCCCCGCCGAGTGCCCCAGCGCAGCCCTCATCAACATGAGGGGATCACGCGCGGACGGCTCGCTCTCCTTGTCCAAGGACGGCGAGCCCGTGCACGGGACCTTCGTCTCGCAGTCGTCGTTCGCGACGCACGCACTCACCGAGGCGCGCTTCGCCGTGAAGCTGCCGGACGACGTGTCCCTGGAGCTGGCCGGCACGCTGGGCTGCGGCGTGCAGACGGGCGCCGGTGCCGTCCTCAACGCGCTCCAGCCGCGACCAGGCTCCTCCGTGGCCGTCTACGGGATGGGTGCCGTCGGGCTGTCGGCCTTGGCAGCTGCCAAGCACAGCGGTGCCAACACGATCATCGCCGTGGACGTGAGCGCCGCCCGCCTCGACCTGGCCAAGACGTTCGGTGCCACCCACCTGGTAGACGCGAGCACGGGCGACGCGGTCGAGCAGATCCGGGCGATCGTGGCCGGCGGCGTCGACGGCGCCGTGGAGGCCAGCGGCAGTCCCCAGGCGCTCACGGACGCCTTCCTGTCCACGCACGGCTCCGGAACCACCATCCTCGTCGGCGCGGCGAAGCCCGGGACGCAGTACGCCGTCGACTCCCTCTCGCTGCTCGCCGGCCGGACCCTGCGCGGCTGCACCATGGGCCTTTCCAACCCTCGGGTCTTCATCCCGCAGCTCGTCGAGATGTGGCGCAGCGGACTGCTGCCGTTGGAGGCCATGAGCCGGACCTACCCGCTGTCCGACATCGGCGCCGCCCTCGCCGCGGCGGCCGACGGTTCCGTCGTCAAGCCCGTTCTGGTCCCGGAGGCCCACACATGACCATCGACCACGACGCCTTCTGGATCGGCGGGCAGCTCACGAAGCCCGCAGGCAGCGGACGACTGTCCGTCGTGAGCCCGTCGACCGAGGAGGCGATCGGCAGCATCCCGCTGGCGGAGGTGGCCGACGTCGACGCCGCGGTCGAGGCGGCCAGGATCGCCTTCGACGAAGGCCCGTGGCCACACCTTCCCGCAACAGAGCGGGCAGCAGTCCTGCTCCGAGCGGCAGACCTCCTCGACGAGCGGAAGGAGGAGCTCGCCCAGCTCGTCACCGCGCAGATGGGCTCGCCCATCACGTTCAGCCGGATGGCGCAGGTCTCATCGCTGCTCCTGAGGTACTACGCCGGGATCGACGTCCTCTTCGAGGAACGCCGCCCGGGAGCGATGGGTCCCATCGTCGTACGGCGCGAGCCGGTCGGCGTCGCGGGGCTGATCATCCCCTGGAACGCACCGATCGGCCTGCTGCTGGGCAAGCTTGCGCCCGCCCTGCTCGCCGGGTGCACGACCGTCGTGAAGCCTGCACCCCAGACGCCGCTCGACACCTACGTCCTGGCAGAGGTCTTCGAGGCTGCCGGGCTGCCCGCCGGCGTGCTGAACATCGTGGCCGCCGACCGCGACGTCGCCGAACGGGTCGTCACACATCCCGGCGTGGACAAGGTCAGCTTCACGGGGAGCACGGCCGCGGGCAAGCGCATCGCGAGCCTGTGCGGCGAGCAGATCAAGCGGGTCACGCTCGAGCTGGGCGGCAAGTCCGCCTGCATCGTCCTGCCGGACGCCGACCTCGACGCCGCCATCCCGATGGCGGTCCAGGGCGGGATGCTCAACAACGGAGAGGCGTGCATCGCTCTGACTCGACTGCTCGCGCCTCGTGCGACGTACGACGAGGTCGTCGAGCGCACTGCTGCGGTCGTCGGTCAACTGCCCGTTGGGGACCCCTTCGACCCCGCGACGGTGATCGGGCCGCTCGTGAGTGCCGACCAGCGCGCGCGGGTCGAGGGCTACCTGCAAGCCGGCCGGGATGCCGGCGCGCGCGTGGCGGTCGGTGGCGGCCGGCCACCTCTGGACAGCGGCTACTACGTCCAGCCCACGGTGTTCGCCGACGTCGACAACAGCATGCGGATCGCCCGCGAGGAGATCTTCGGACCGGTGCTGTGCGTACTGCCCTACGACACCGTCGACGACGCGATCGCGATCGCCAACGACTCCCCCTTCGGGCTCTGTGGCGCCGTCTGGACCGCCGACCCGGAGCAGGGGCTCGAGGTGGCTCGGCAAGTGCGGACGGGCACCTTCAACGTCAACGGCTTCAGCTACGACACGACCGCCCCGTTCGGTGGCTTCAAGCAGTCGGGGCTGGGACGCGAGTGGGGCCGGGAGGGGCTCGACCCCTACCTCGAGCTGAAGTCGATCGCGATGCCGCGCCCATGACGACGACGGAAGACCTGGCCGCGCGCTTCAGCACCTTCCAGCCCTCGCTGCAGGGTGATCCCGAGGCGCCGCTGCTGGCGTGGGAGCAGCTGCGGGCGGCCGGCCCGATGCACCACAGTGAGGAGTTCGGCGGTTACTGGATCGCCACCCGCCACCAGGACATCGAGGAGATCGCGCGGCAACCCGAGATCTTCGTCAACCAGAAGAACCTGGTGCCGTGGCGCGACACGTTCGGTGACGGCGAGCGCGCCATCCCGCTCGAGCTCGACGGCCCGATCCACACCGAGTGGCGCCGGGCGATGGCGCGATCGTTCGCGCCGGACACGATCGGCCACTTCTCCCCCGTCATCGAGGCGGCGGCGGCCCAGCTCATCGGCGCCGTGGCCGACGAAGGCGCCTGCGACTTCGTGTCGGCGGTCGCGGTGGCGTTGCCCGGTGAGGCGTTCCTCGCCCACTTCGGCGTCCCGCGCGAGCACCTCCAGCAGATGCTGGACTTCAAGAACTGGCTGGTGCGCGAGGGTCTGCCGAACGCCGGAACTCCTGAGGCCGTCAAGGAGGCCAACCGCGACATCATGGCCTTCTGGGACTCCGCCGTGGAGCAACGCGAGGCAGAAGGTGGCGAGGGCCGCGACGTCATCAGCGGCCTGCTGCGAGCGCGCATCGACGGCCAGCCGCTGTCTCGCAAGGACATCGTCAACGCCTGCTACGTCAGCATGCTGGCCTCGCTGGACACCACCACGTCAGCGCTCAGCCTGGCGTGGGCGCGGCTCGCCGTACGCCCTGATCTGCAGGCCGCAGCAGCCGATGCCGCCCTGCGGCCCCGGCTCATCGAGGAACTGATCCGGCACGAGCCGGTCCTGACGACCGCGCGGCTCGTGGCCCAGGAGACGACCGTCGGAGGGGTGACCCTCCAGCCCGGCGAGATGGTGCTGATGTCCTGGGGCATGGCCGGTCTGGACCCCGACGTCTACGAGCGGCCTGACGAGATCGACCTGAACCGCACCCTCACGCGCCCGATGGCCTTCGGCGTCGGCCCGCACCGGTGCCTCGGCATGCACATGGCGCGCCGCATCATCGCCGTCGCAATGGCGGAGTGGCACCAGCGCATCCCGCGCTACCGCATCGCTGAGGGGACCAGCCCGGTGGCGCACTACAGCCCGGTCCGCGGTCTGCTCTCCCTGCCGCTCAGCTTCGACTGACGCCTGGCGGAGGGGCCGGTGCGGGTCTGGCCTCGCAACACGCGGCGCGACACGAGAGCAGCCACGCAGTGGGTACGGCGGTCGGGCGCCGGCTCAGGCGATCTGGCGCTCTCTGAGCCGCTGCACCGCCGGCGTCAGGAGCCGGTCCACCATCGGGAGGAGCTGACGCTCGAGCGTGGCCCGGTCAGGCGAACCACCGCGGGAGATGACCTCCGCGGTGGGGCCGGCCACGAGGTGGAACAACGCGTACGCGGACGCCTCGGGGTCAAGGTCGGGATCCAGATCAGCCACGGCGGCCACCAGGGGCCGCGTGAGAAGGGTGCGGCAGGCGTCGACCTCCGCAGGGAAGCTCGCCGTCAGCTGGTGCCAGTGCACGGTCAGCACGGCCGTCGGCTTGGCGATCCTCGGCAGGTAGGCCATATCGAGCATCCCGTCGCACCAGGCCCGGATCCGCGCCTCCGGACAGGCCTGCACGCACAGCCGTTCCAGGCGCCGGCTTCCCCGGGCGACATCCTCCTGCAACAGGTGCAGCAGGAGGTGGTCCTTGGTCTCGAAGTGCCGGTAGAAGCAGCGGGTCGACAGCCCCGCCGTACGCAGCACGCTGTCGACCTTGAAGCCCCACCAGCCACCGCGCGCGAGCACCGACCTCGCGGCGACAGTCAGCCGCGCGACCTCCTCGCAGTCACGCGAGAGCGGACGATTAAAAGAGGGCCCTGGTTTCCCCACGGCGAAACAGTAACGCCACACCCGGCGCGGTGTCTATGGGGCGCAGACGAACCGGCCGCCGTTCTGGACGACGTAGGCCTTCGCCCGGATGACGGACAGGTAGTAGCAGCGCGGCGGCGTCATCGGACCCTTGAGGAAGGTCAGCGGGATCGTGGCGCCGCCGAACGAGTCCTTCTTGAACGTGTACAAGGCTGCCAGCAGCTTCTGCGACGTGACCGGCCCCTGGACCTTGGCGAGGGCAGCGCCGAAGACCTTGCCCGCCGCCCACCCCGCGGCCGCTGCCGGGTTGCTGAGCTGGTTCGGCTCGTACTTCTTCAGGGCTGCGGCGTACTCCCTGGCAACGGCGCTGGTGCCGCCCGCGAAGGGGAAGGTGGTGCCGACCACCGACGAACCCTCGAAGTTGGCGTCCTGGTTGAAGTCGCCCTCCATCGTGCCGCTCGTGAGCGCGTAGATCGCCTTCAACCCCTGACGCGCGCAGTCGCGTGCGACGTTCTTCACGGCGGCCTCCGGGAAGATGATCTGCAAGGCCTGCACACCGGCGTTCTTCATGTTGAGGCACTCGGCGGTGTAGCCGGGAGCCGCGAACGACGCGGATCCGTTGTAGACGATGTTGAACCCCACCTTCGGGGCGTAGTCCGCGGAGATCCGAGCTCCGTTCGTGCAGATCGCGGCCTCGACACATGCCAGGATCCCGAGCTTGGTCTTGCCCACCGGCAGGGCGACCTTCGCCATCCCCGCCACGGTGATCCGGACGGCATCCGCCCCGATCGCGGCAACAGGGAAGAACATCGGGTTGACGCCCCAGGTCCGCTCCGACGTGTGGTCACCGCCCACGACCGGGATGCCCTTGCTCTTGAGGTAGTCCGCTGACGCATGCTGGGTCTGCGACGCCCAGTTGCTCACGAACGCCACAACTTTCGACTGCTCCACCAGGGCCTGCGTGTACGACGCGTTCTGGCTCGGGTCGTTCTGGTCGTCACGCGCGATCAGCTTGATCAGGTGCCCGTTGACGCCACCCTGCGCGTTCACGTACTTCACCCGGGCCCGCATGCCCACGAAGCCCGGGCCTTGCGCAGCGCCGGCGATCCCACTGAGGGTGCTCACGTTGCCGATCAGGACGGGAGCCCGGTCCTGGCTCACCGCCGACCCGGACGTGCCGGTCCCACTCCCCGCGCTCGTTCCCGCGCCCGCCCCGGTCGTCGTACCACCGTCGGCCGGCAGGCCGGTGGATCCCGGCTGCAGCTGGCCAGTGGCTGCGTTCGCGTCGGAACCGGTCGTCGTCGAGTCCGAACTGCCTGCGCCCGGCGCCGTCACTGCGCCTGTCCCCGCCGTGCCTCCGACGTTGGAGCCACCCTGCGACTGAGTACCGCCACCGGCCGCCCGGACGATGTCCTCGTGCGGCTGCAGGCTTCCGCAACCCGCGGCCAGCAGGGCCAGCCCTACGACCGCGATGGCCAGCGGCCGACGGCGGCGAGGCGCGGCGTTCCGCCGTACGTTGTGCTGGGTCGTCACGACTGAGTCCTCCTCGACGCGAGCACCAGATGGGCTCACGGTCATCGTGTTGCGGTTCGGACCAGGACGTCTAGACGGCAGCCCCGTCGAAAACCCGGTTCCGTTCCGGACGCCCCCGCTCCCCGCATGAAAGGAAGCTGCGCTGGCGATGAAGGCTCAGAATCGCCAGCGCAGTTTCCTTGACGGGGTGGTGGGGTGGCGGCGGCGAGTCGGGCGGATAGGGGATACTCTTTGTGGTCTAGCCTGAGGAGCCATCGATGACCGCTGTCAGCGCCCAGCCCGCACTGATCGAGTCGAGGTCGCCCGTGACGGGACAGTCCGTCGGGACCGCTCCGGTGCACGACGCCGACAACGTCCGCGCCATCGTCGCCGAGGCCAGGAAGGCCCAGGAGTCCTGGGGCGCGCTGGCTGTGAAGGAGCGCTCGCGTCACCTGCGCCAGGTGCAGCGCAACCTCGCCGCCGCGGGTCAGGAGATCGCCGAAGCAGTCGCGGAGGAGACCGGGAAGTCCGTCGTCGACGGCTGGCTCGAGGTGCTGGCCGCCGTCGGGATGATGCGCTGGGTCAGCAGCCACGCCCCGCGCGCCCTGCGCCCGCAGCGCGTCAACACCGCTCCCATGGTGCTGAAGCAGGCAGCGGTGCACTACTCCCCCTACGGCGTGGTCGGCGTGATCAGCCCCTGGAACTACCCCGCCGCCATCCCGTTTCAGTCGATCCCGTGGATCCTGGCGTGCGGCAACACTGTCGTGCTCAAGCCGTCGGAGCTGAGCACCGTCACGGCACAGCGGCTCGCCGACGCGGTCAACTCAGCAGGCCTTCCGCTCATCCACCTCGTGACGGGGTACGGCGAGACGGGTGCCGCTCTCGTGCGCGGCGGGGTCGACAAGCTGGTCTTCACGGGCAGCGGTCCCACGGGCCGACGGATCGCGGCCGCCGCCGCCGAGACGCTGACGCCTGTCGTCATGGAGCTCGGTGGCAAGGATGCGCTCATCGTGTGCGGTGACGCCGACGTCCGGCGCGCGGCCGGTGCAGCGGTGGCCGCCGGGTTCCACAACGCGGGTCAGACCTGCATGGCACCGGAGCGGGCGATCGTCGTGGACAGCGCGTACGACGCCTTCCTCGCGGCCGTCCGCGACGAGGTGGCACAGCTCAAGGTCGGTCCCGGCGCCGAGGACCAGGTCGGTGCGCTGACCCAGCCGGGCCAGGCGCTCGTCGTGCAGCGGAGAGTGGACGAGGCCATCGCGGCCGGCGCCCGCGTCGTGGCGCAGGCAACGGCACCGGGTACGCCGTTCTTCGCGCCGCTCGTGCTGGCGGACGTGCCGCGCGACAGCGAGCTATGGACCCATGAGTCCTTCGCTCCGGTGCTGTCCGTCACCCGGGTGCGCAACGAGGAGGAAGCGCTGCGGGTCGCGAACGACAGCGACCTCGGTCTCAACGGCAGCGTCTTCACCGGCAGCCGCAAACAAGGCAAGCGGATGGCGCTGGGCCTCGTGACCGGAGGGGTCAACGTCAACGACGCCCTGGTCGGTGCGGGCATCCCGGCTCTTCCCTTCGGCGGCGAGAAGGGCAGCGGCTACGGGCGCCTGCAGGGCCGCCGCGGCTTCGAAGAGTTCAGCCGCAGCACCTCGATCGTGACCGACCGGTTCCCTGGCGCGCCGAGCCTGGCCACCAAGATGCTCGCGGGCAAGCGGCCCTCGGTCCGGGTGCTGTCGGGCATCGCCCGCTACGGCATGGGCGGCCGCAAGGCGAGCCCACGCTGAGCGCTGAGCGCTGAGCGGGTCAACGCCGCCAGGTCAACGCAGCCGAGTCAGCGCTTCGGCATCGCCGGGTCGTGCGGAAGCTTGAGCACCTGCTCGGCGATCGTGTTGCGCTGGATCTCCGCGGTACCAGCACCGATGGTCGACGCGCGCGTCATGAGGAAGCCCCCGACCCAGCGGCCACGCTGCACTGCTCCGGGGTCCTTGCCGGTCAGCAGACCGGCCGGACAGAGCAGGTCGACGGCGAACTCGTGGAGGTCCTGCTCGAAGGCCGCCACGGCAAGGCGCGAGATGGAGGAAGCAGGACCCGGCTCGCCCTTGGCGATGATGCTCTCGATGACCCGCATCGCGTTGTAGCGCATCAGCCGGACCCGGATCTCGAAATCGGCCAGCTTGTCCCGGACGATCGGATCGGTGGCGAGCCCACGCTCCTGCGCCAGCTGCACCAGTTCCGTGACCACGCGGCGGTACATCGCCGCCTGGTTCATCGCGCCGGCGGCTCGCTCGTGGCCGAGGCTGGTCCGCACCAGCGGCCAGCCCTCGTTCTCCTCGCCGAGCCGATCCGCGACAGGCACCCGGACGTCGTCGAGGAAGATCTCCGCGAAGTACGCCGCGCCAGAGAGGTCCCGCAGCGGCACCACCGTCGCGCCCGGTTGCTTGAGGTCGATGATGAGGTAGGTGATGCCGTGCTGACGCGACTCCTGCGTCCCGGTCCGGACCAGGGTGAACAGGATGTCCGCGATCTGCCCGGAGCTCGTCCAGACCTTCTGCCCGTTGACGATGTAGGCGTCGCCGTCGCGACGCGCCGTCGTACGCAGCCCCGGCAGGTCCGACCCCGCCTCGGGCTCGGAGAAGCCCTGGGCCCAGACCATGTCGCCGCGCAGCATCGGTCGCAGCCAGCGGTCCTTCTGGTCCTGCGTGCCGTAGGTGATGATCGCCGGCGCAACGATGCCGAGCCCGGTACCGAGCGGGCCGGGGACCTTGGCCTTGGCCAGCTCCTCCTGGTAGACGACCTGCTTCGAGAACGGCAGCGCCATGCCCCCGACCTCGCGCGGCCAGCTCGGACCGGCCAAGCCGGCGTCGTACAGGGTTGCGAGCCAGGCCTTCTGCCAGATGAGCTTCTCGGCCGGGTCCTTCGGCGCCCGTCCGGGATGCTTCTCGGTGAGGAACGCGCGGAACCGGGCGCGGAACTCCTCGTCGGTCTCGGCTTCGACACGCTCGTCCTGGAGGGTCATCAGATCCCCGCCAGCTGGGCGAGCCGGGCCCGGTGCTCGACCGGAGACCCGAACAGCAGCTCCGAGGACTTGGCCCGCTTGAGGTAGAGGTGGGCGTCGTGCTCCCACGTGAACCCGATCCCGCCGTGCACCTGGATGCTCTCCTTCGCTGCGTGCGTGAACGCCTCTGAGCAGTAGGACTTTGCGAGCGAGGCCGCGATCGACGCCTCGGGTCCGCCGTCCGCCGCCACCGCTGCGGCGTAGGTCGCCGCAGAGCGGGCCGACTCCACCTGCACCAGCATGTCGGCGCACTTGTGCTTGATCGCCTGGAACGAGCCGATGGGCCGGCCGAACTGCTCCCTCACCTTGGCGTAGTCGACCGCCATGTCGAGGCAGCGCTGGGCACCACCCACCTGCTCGGCGGCAAGGGCGACGGCGACGAGGTCCGCGGTGCGTTCGAGCAGGTCGGAGGCGTCCCGAAGGCCGACCCGGACGGCCTCGACGCCTTCGAGCTCCAGCCGCGCCAACCGCCGGGTCGCGTCCAGCGTCTCCAGCCGGGTGCGGGTGAGGCCGGGGGCCTGGCCCTCGACGACGAACAGCTCCAGCTCGGAGTCCGCCCAGGCGGCGACCAGGATGATGTCGGCGGTGTCGCCGTCGACGACGAAAGACTTGGTACCGGTGATCGACCAGCTGTCCCCCGTCGCCGTCGCCGCCGCGGCGACGCCGGCGAGCTCCCAGGGGCCGCCCTCGTCGCTGACGGCGAGGGTCGCCGTCACCGATCCGTCGGCGATCCCCGGCAGCCAGCGCGCCTGGGCGCTGGCGTTGCCCGAGGCGATCAGCGCCTGAGCCGCCAGGGCGACCGTCGCGAAGTACGGCGAGACGAGCAAGGCCGCGCCCATCTCCTCGAGGACCACCGCCAGCTCGACCGTGCCGTAGCCGAGGCCCCCGTACTCCTCAGGAATGATGAGCGCGGTCAGTCCGAGCTGTGCCGAGAGCTGCGCCCAGACGTCCGGGTCGTTGCCGGCC
>JBHEMB010000216.1:0-2519 GCA_046262855.1 Mycobacteriales bacterium
TGGTACGCCAGCGCTTCCGTGACCGCGTCAGCTCGCACGAAGGCGCTCCGGGACCGGCAGCGACGGATCGCCGAGGGGTGACATCGGCAGTGGCGCGCCGCCGGCGCGGTCCAGCAGGTCCAGGGTGAGGCGGGCCCGGCGGACGCGCTCGCGCCCCATGTTCACAGCCGTCGCCAGCAGGTGCTGGCCGGCCGGGTAGACCGGGGGAGCGTTGCGCAGCCCGAGCTTCAGGTACAGCGGCGCGGCCACCCGGATCAGCTCGGCCGCGTCGTAGAGCCGCACGAACCCGCCGATGTCGTCCGGGGCCTCGAGGTACATGTCCAGCGCGGCGGTCGACGCCTCGCGGATCTCGGCGCACTGGGCGATGGTCAGGTCGCTGGGCACGTTGATCGAGTCACCACCCAGCCCGGCCATGACGCGATATCCGAACGGGTTCACCGGGCCGATCAGCACGCTGACCTTGAAGCGCATGTCGGAGGGGAGGGCACCCGACAGCCGCTGCTGGTGCAGCTCCCAGAGCACGCCCTCGTCAGCGACGAGCAGGTTGCGGATCCCGAGCTCGGCAGCGCGGCGCGCATCCTCGAGACAGCCCCGGACCTGGTCCAAACCACGAGCCCGCGGACCGGCACCACCGGAAGCGCTGCGGACGGCTGCGCCGATGTCCCACGACCCGCGGGGGCCGAGGAACAGGCACACCTCCGTGTTGTGCTGCGCGCCAAGCTTGAGCATCTCGGTGATCTCGGCGTCGGTGAGCATCATGACGCCGCTGCCCTGGCTGACCCGGTGCACCGGCACCGCGAGCCGGTCGGCTTCGTCCAGGACCGCGGACATCACCTCGGGTCCTTCTACGGAGGGGATCTCGAGGCGCCAGGCCCCACCATCAGGGAAGCGGTGCGATGAGGTGGGAAGAGTGGGCAGCACCGTGTGATGTTAGCGCTAACATGCTGAGCTGTCATGCCCGGGTCGACTCGAGAAGTACGGTGCCGTGGTGGAGCCAGCCCGCCGCCCAGCGATCGGTGACGTCGCCCGCAGTGCCGGCGTGTCCCCCCAGACCGTCTCGCGGGTCCTCAACGGCAGTCCGTCGGTCAGGCCCGCCACCCGATCCCGGGTGCTGGCAGCCATCGAGACGCTGGGCTACCGGCCCAACCCCGCGGCCCGTGCGCTGGCCTCCCGGCGCTCGACCAGCCTCGGCGTCGTCGCCGTCGAGTCCTCCCTCTACGGACCGACCTCCACCCTGTACGCCGTGGAGCGCGCGGCGCGCGCTGCCGGCTACGGCCTGATCGTCACGTCCGTGCCGGCGGGCGAGCCGGGGTCAACCCCTGAGGCAGTCGATCGCCTGCTGCGCCAGGGTGTGGCGGGTGCGGTCGTGATCGCTCCCCTGCTGGGCACGAGCAAGGCACTGGCTGCGTTGACCCGGGAGGTCCCCCTCGTCGTCACCCAGGGGCGCGCCGGCAAGCACGGAACGGTCGCCGTCGACCAGGTCGCCGGGGCCGCCGAGGTCACCCGGCACCTGCTCGAGCAGGGTGAAGGCTCCTGCCCCTGGCACGTTGGGGGACCCGTCGACTGGCTCGAGGCCCTGCAGCGCGAGAAGGGCTGGCAGGACACCGTCACGCGTGCGGGTCTGGTAGCGCCTCCTGTCCTTCGAGGTGACTGGACGCCGTCCTCGGGCTACGCCGCCGCGCATGAGCTGGTGCGGCACGACCCGAACGTGCGGACCGTCTTCTTCGCCAACGACCACATGGCGCTCGGTGGCCTCCGCGCGTTCCAGGAGCTCGGGATCCGGGTGCCGCAGGAAGTCCTGGTCGCGGGCTTCGACGACGTCCCGGAGGCAGAGTTCCTCAGCCCGCCTTTGACCAGCGTCGCCCAGGACTTCCTGGCCCTCGGCGAGTCAGCGGTGCGTCAACTGGTCCAGGCACTCGAGGGCGCGCCTGTCCCGCGGCAAAAGCTGATCGCGCCGCGCCTTGTCGTACGGCAGAGCACCGCCCTCGGCTGAACGGTCGGGATCGGGCCGTAGCCCGAGGCATCGCGATCACGGCAGGCTGCTTTCAGCGCTGCGAGGCAGTGATGTCGTCGCCGACCTGTCATCCTCGAGATCCGTGGCCGCCGACCGGAACTGGGACTCGTACAGTTCCTTGTAGGCGCCGTTGTGGGCCGGTGGAGCGTTTCTGCGTCCCATCCGACAAGCTCATCCCGCTCCCCGCGGCCAGGGTGGACGCCGCGAGATGGAGTACGCCGCGGAGATGCTTGCGACGCGACCGGAGATCGCGGACTCGCTCATCACGCACCGCTATCCGCTCGCGGATGCTCCCGAAGCGTTCCGAGTTGCGGCAGATCGGCAGTCGGGTGCCGTGAAGGTGGTCATCGACATCGCGTAGCCACCGTCGGGTTCTCTTCCGCGCTTCGTGAGAAGTCGACCCTCTGTGACGCTCGTCCGCAGTGGAGTCCACCAGAGTGGTGTACGGGCCCCGGTGAGCGTGTCGCTCCGCACGTGAGTGACGGCCACCGGGTGATCCTTCGAG
>JBHEMB010000217.1:0-4206 GCA_046262855.1 Mycobacteriales bacterium
AAGACCACCCTGTTCTCCTGCCTGACCGGCGCGATCGCGCTAGATGCCGGATCGGTGCGCTTCGACGGTGAGGACGTGACCTCCTGGGGCGCCGACGCCCGGGCCCGCCGCGGCCTCGGGCGCACGTTCCAGCGATTGTCGGTCTTCGGGTCGATGTCGGTGGCGGACAACCTGCTCGTCGGCGCGGAGGCCACCCGCCGTACGCCGCTGTGGCGTGGCCTCATCGGGTTGGCTGATCCGCGTGCGGGCCAGGACGCCGAGCGCGTCGACCGGGTGCTGGCGCTGCTCGGGCTCGAAGACGTTCGCGACGCGGAGGCGCGCACGCTGTCGACGGGACGGCTGCGGCTCGTCGAGCTCGGACGCGCGCTGTGCGGTGCGCCCCGGGTGCTGCTGCTCGACGAGCCGGCCAGCGGGCTGTCCGACGCCGAGACCGAGGGCCTGCGGGCGGTGCTTCGCGCCGTCGCCGCGGACGGCGTCGCGGTGCTGCTGGTGGAGCATGACGTGCGGCTGGTCCTCGACGTGGCCGATCACGTCTACGCCCTCGCGCAGGGCCGGCTGCTCAGCTCCGGCACCCCGGACGAGGTGGCGGCCGACCCGGCGGTGCGCAGCGCCTACCTGGACCGGGCGCCGACGTGATCGAGCTGGAGCTGCGCGGTGTGCGGGCCGGCTACGGACCGGTGGAGGCCCTGCACGGCGTCGACCTCGCGGTCGCGTCGGGACGTCTCACCGCGCTGCTCGGGCCGAACGGCGCCGGCAAGACGACGCTGCTGTCCGTGCTCGCCGGGCTCGTCCCGTTGCGAGCCGGAACCCTTCTGTGGCAGGGGAAAGACGTGTCCCGTGCGTCCGCGGCAAGGCGAGTGCGCCGGGGGATGCTGCTGATCCCGGAGGGTCGGGGGACGTTCCCCGGGCTGCCGGTGCTGGAGAACCTCAGGGTTTTCGCCCGCGGCGGCGACCCGGCTCCCGCGTTCGACGTCTTCCCGGTCCTCGCCGAGCGCCGGCATCAGCGAGCGGGCTCGCTGTCCGGCGGCGAGCAGCAGATGCTCGCGATGAGCAGGGCCCTGCTCCGGCAGCCGACGGTGCTCCTGCTCGACGAGCTGTCAGCGGGCCTCGCCCCCCAGGTCGCGGCCCAGCTGCTGAGCCTGGCCCGCCGGCTCGCGGACCAGGGCACCACGGTCGTGCTCGTCGAGCAGTACGCCCACGAGGCGCTCGCCATCGCTGATCACGTGCACGTCCTGGGGCGCGGGTCCGTGGTGTTCTCCGGCGAGCCGGGCGAGCTGGCCGACGGCATCCCCGGTGTGACCCGCGGCGTCGACACCAGGACTTGAAGCGAGTTCCACCGCGCCAGGGCGAGGTGAAACGGACATCGTCAGGGCAGCGAGTGCGCGGACGGAGGCGTCAACGGGGGTTCGACCGCGCCAGGGCCCGGTGGAACTCGCATCGTCGGGGCGACGTCAGGGCTCGTAGCTGATCTGCTTCGCGTCGAAGCAGTTGCGGTTCATGTCCGCCACCTGCGAGAGCCAGCCACCCCGTCCGCCGTCGGCGCTGTCCTGCCAGCGTGCTGCGTTGATGCAGGTGTAGAGCGTCTTGCGCGGAGGCTCCTTCTTGAACGACCGCGGCGTGAGCAGACCACCTCCGTCGTAGGGGACGTCGCGCGCCATGAAGGCCTCGACGCAGCGCCGGGTGAGGTCGGCACCGCATGACCGCATGGCGTCGGTGAGCCACTGGGCCCCGGCCCAGCCCTCGAGCGCCCATTCCGAGAGCTGGTCGCTGCCGTCGAGGTGCAGCCTGCTCATGGCTTCGCGGAACCGCTTCACCTGTGGCCGCGTCGGGTCGTCATAGTTCTCCGTGTTCCCGGTCGCCCAGAGCTTGTTGCGGCACCCGGGCGAGTCGCGGAAGTCGGCCTTGATCGAGCCGACCCAGCCCTGCGTCGTCGTGACCTTCGCGGTCACCTGTGGCGACAGGCCGTCGGCGTCCATCGCGCGGCACAACGACACGTTGCCGCCCGTGTCGAGGGCGTCGTAGACGTACTTCACGCCCTGGTTCTTCATGTCCAGCACGGCCGAGTCGAAGTCGGGCAGCGCGAAGTTGATCTGCTTCTCCACGACGGCGTAGCCCTCGGCCCGCAGCCCGTTGGCGATGCTCTTCCCGAAGCGCGCCGAGGAGGCGACGTTGTAGTAGACGACGCCGGCCCTGAGGGGACCGCCGAACTTCTTCTTGAAGTACTGGTAGACCTCGGTGCCGCCGATGAGCTTGCCGTTGTAGCCGACGGTCCCGTTGCGCGGGTAGGCCTCGCCGTAGATGTCCCACAGGTGCGACCACCGGTCGTAGGCGGTGTCGATCGGCTGGCTGCCGACGTCCGGGACGCCCTTGGACTGGACGTAGCTCGCCGCCGAGTAGGTGAAGATCGACTGCGACACGAGGGCGAAGACCCGGCTGCTGTCGATGAGGCCGTGAGCGCAGGAGCTGTTCCGGGTGCCGTCGCCGTGGTCGTCGCAGGTGACCAGCCGGATGGTGCGGCCGTTGACGCCGCCGCGGGCGTTCAGGTCGTTCACGAACGCCGCGGCGCCGTACAGCGGCCCCACGAACGCCTTGGGGTCGAACGGGTTCGAGCGGCTCACGATCTGCCCGAGGGTGATCGTCGTGGGAGTCACTCCGACATCGGACGCGGTGTTCGGCTTGCCGTTGCTGACGCCGCTGCCGGGGGGTGCCGAGGCGAGGAGACCGGTCGTGGCCTGCGGTGGGGCGCTGGGGCCGGCGGTAGCCGAGGAGGTCGGCCCCGCTGTCGCCGTACTGCCGAAGCTGCCCGGCAGCTGGGAGGCGACCACCGTCGTGCCCTGCGACGGGAAGGCCGCGTCCGGCAGCCGGGTGCCGCACGCCGACAGCACGGCGCAGGCGGCGAGCAGGGCGAGCTGGGGGCGCACGCCCCGACCGTAACGCCGATCAGGCCCGTAGAGCGGCGTGCGCGAGCCGGCAGAGCACGTGTCGGCGCTCGTTCAGCGCCACCTCCATGAGCGTGGAGGCGTTGAGCATCGCGAGAGTCGCGCCGACCACCAGGCTCAGCTCCGGTGCGCTGAGGTCGGGTCGCAGCGGCGCCGCCGCGTCGCGCCAGACCTGCTCGTAGCGTCGCATCCGGACCCGCAGCGAGCGGGCGACGTCGTCGGCGAGCGCCGCCTGCTCGCGGGTCCAGACGCTCACCAGCTGCTTCTGCTCCGTCACGAGCGTGACGTGCAGCTCGACCAGGGCGTCGAGGTCCTCGGCGTGCTCGGCGAGGTCCAGCATCCGGTCCATCGTGCGGTCGATGAGCGTCTCGAGCAGCGCCTGCTTGCTCGGGAAGTGCCGGTACACCCCGGGTCCGGTGATGCCCGCTGCGGCCCCGATGTCGTCGATGCCGACGGCGTGGTAGCCCTTCGCCGCGAACAGGTCGGCGGCGGACTCGAGGAGCAGCTCGCGGCGGGACGTCACGTGGTGAGGTTAACGTGGGTTCGCATGAGCAGGTGGGAGACACCGGAGAGGCTGGCGCTGCGGGCGCTGGCCAGAGACGTCACGGCCAGGGAGGTCGCACCCTACGTCAGCGACTGGGAGGCGGCGGGCTCGTTGCCGCGGGCGCTGCACAGGACCTTCGCCGACGCGGGGCTGCTGGGCATCGCGTTGCCCGAGGCGGTCGGCGGGCAGGGCGGCGACAGCATCGACGCCGCCATCGTCACCGAGGAACTGCTCATCGGCGGCGCGTCCGGCGGTGTCGTGGCCTCGCTGTTCACGCACGGCATCGCCTGCCCGCACATCGCTCACGCCGGTACGGCGGACCTGGTCGACCGCTACGTCCGGCCGACCCTCGCGGGCTCGATGATCGGTGCCCTCGCGATCACCGAGCCGGGGGGTGGCTCCGACGTCGCGGGCATCACGACGACGGCCAGCCGCGACGGCGACGTGTATGTCGTCAACGGGGCCAAGACCTACATCACGAGCGGCATCCGGGCCGACTTCGTGACGACCGCGGTGCGGACCGGAGGCCCTGGGCACCAAGGGATCTCGCTGCTGGTCATCGACAAGGGACTGCCCGGGTTCACCGTCTCGAAGCCCCTGGACAAGATGGGCTGGCGGGCGTCGGACACCGCCGAGCTGTCGTTCGCGGACGTGCGGGTCCCGGTCGGTCAGCTGGTCGGTGCCGAGGGCGACGGCTTCGTCCTGATCATGCGGCAGTTCCAG
>JBHEMB010000218.1:0-3707 GCA_046262855.1 Mycobacteriales bacterium
GTCCCTAGCCGCGCAAGAACGTGAGCCGCACGTCACGTATCGCGTTGTCCACGTTCAGGTCGACCAGCGTCACGCTCTGCCAGGTCCCCAGCATCAGCTCCCCTGCCAGCACCGGCACGGTCGCGTGACAGTGGCGCGGGACACACGAGGGCTACTTGCGGGTAGGGGGTTGGATGGGGGTGAGCAGGGAGGTTGTGGAAGTGAGCGAGCGCGCCACCGAGAAGGACGGCCAGCGGTTCAGCGTCATCAGTGACGGTCTGCCGAGCCAGTTGCCCGACGTCGACCCGAGCGAGATCCGGGCGTGGCTCGACAGCTTCGACGACCTGGTCGAGACCAGTGGCCGGGCGAGGGCCCGGTTCCTCATGCTCAAGCTGCTCGAGCGGGCCCGCGAGAAGTCCGTCGGCGTGCCGGCGCTGCGGTCCACCGACTTCATCAACACCATCCCGCCGGAGCGGGAGCCCTGGTTCCCCGGCGACGAGCACGTCGAGCGCCGGATCCGCGCTTACATCCGCTGGAACGCCGCCATGACGGTGTCCCGCGCCAACCGGCCGGAGATCGGCGTGGGCGGCCACATCGCGACCTACGCGTCGGCGGCGTCGCTCTACGAGGTCGGCTTCAACCACTTCTTCCGCGGCAAGGACCACCCGGGTGGCGGCGACCAGGTCTTCTTCCAAGGCCACGCCTCCCCCGGCATCTACGCGCGCGCCTTCCTCGAGGGCAGGCTGACGGAGGAGCACCTGGACGGCTTCCGCCAGGAGTCGAAGCCGACCGGCCTCCCGTCGTACCCGCACCCCCGTCTGATGCCGGACTTCTGGGAGTTCCCGACCGTCTCGATGGGGCTCGGCCCGATCAGCGCGATCTACCAGGCCCGCTTCAACCGTTACCTGCAGCACCGCGGCATCAAGGACACCAGCGAGCAGCGGGTGTGGGCGTTCCTCGGCGACGGTGAGATGGATGAGCCGGAGTCGCTCGGCGCCATCGGGGTCGCGTCCCGCGAGGAGCTCGACAACCTCGTGTTCGTCGTGAACTGCAACCTGCAGCGGCTCGACGGCCCGGTCCGTGGCAACGGCAAGATCATCCAGGAGCTGGAGTCGTACTTCCGCGGTGCCGGCTGGAACGTCATCAAGGTCGTCTGGGGCCGGGAGTGGGACGAGCTGCTGGCGCGCGACGTCGACGGCGTCCTCGTGAACCAGATGAACACCACGCCGGACGGGCAGTTCCAGACCTACTCCGTCGAGCCGGGCGCCTACACCCGCGAGAAGTTCTTCGGCAACGACCCGCGGCTGCGCAAGATGGTCGAGCACCTCACCGACGAGCAGATCCGAGGGCTGCCGCGCGGCGGCCACGACTACCGCAAGGTCTACGCGGCGTTCCAGCACGCAGTGGACCACGTCGGCCAGCCGACCGTGATCCTGGCCCACACCATCAAGGGCTGGACGCTGGGCAAGGACTTCGAGGGTCGCAACGCCACCCACCAGATGAAGAAGCTCACGAAGGACGAGCTCAAGGAGCTGCGCGACCGGCTCCACATCGACATCAGCGACAAGGCGCTCGAGAGCGGCCTCCCGCCGTACTACCACCCTGGTCCGCACAGCGCCGAGATCGAGTACATGCGCGAGCGCCGCGCGGCCCTCGGCGGGTCGGTCCCGTCCCGGCGGGTCACGAGGGCGTCGCTGCCGCAGCCGCCCGCGTCCGTCTACGACGAGCTGAAGGCCGGCTCCGGCAAGCAGCCGATCGCGACCACCATGGCGTTCGTCCGGCTGCTCAAGGACCTCATGAAGGACAAGGAGATCGGCCCGCGGTTCGTGCCGGTCATCCCCGACGAGGCCCGCACCTTCGGCATGGACGCGATGTTCCCGACGGCGAAGATCTACTCGCCGTTCGGCCAGCGCTACGAGGCTGTGGACCGCGAGCTGCTGCTCTCCTACAAGGAGTCCGAGCAGGGCCAGATCCTGCACGAGGGCATCACCGAGGCCGGGTCCATGGCGTCAACGATCGCCGCGGCGACGTCGTACGCGACGCACGGCGAGCCGATGATCCCGATCTACATCTTCTACTCGATGTTCGGCTTCCAGCGCACCGCCGACCAGATGTGGCAGATGGCCGACCAGCTCGGCCGCGGCTTCCTGCTCGGCGCGACCGCGGGCCGAACGACCCTCAACGGGGAGGGCCTGCAGCACCAGGACGGTCACTCGCTGCTGCTCGCCTCGACCAACCCGGCTGTGCTCGCGTACGACCCCGCCTACGCCTACGAGGTCGCGTTCATCG
This sequence comes from Mycobacteriales bacterium, assembly GCA_046262855.1. GTDB lineage: Bacteria > Actinomycetota > Actinomycetes > Mycobacteriales > SCTD01 > RYN-111. The sequence goes on from JBHEMB010000218.1 coordinate 2,269, forward strand.
TCGAGGACGGCCTGCGCCGGATGTACGGCGAGAGCCCAGAGGACGTCTTCTACTACCTGACCGTCTACAACGAGCCCTACCCGCAGCCGCCGCTGCCCGACATCCCGGGGCTGCGCGAGGGCGTGGTGCGCGGCATGTACCCGCTCAAGCGCTCCGAGGGCGTCCCGACCCAGGCGACCGTGCTGTCCTCCGGCGTCACCGTCCGCGCCGCGCTCGCCGCGCAGGAGCTGCTGCGCTCCGATTGGGGTGTCGGCGCGGACGTGTGGTCGGTCACCTCGTGGAACGAGCTGCGCCGTGACGCCCTCGAGGCCGATGCGCAGGCGCTGCTGCACCCGGAGGAGACCGCACGCACGCCGTACGTCACTGAGGCCCTGCTCGGCGCCGCCGGCCCGGTCGTGGCCGCCTCCGACTGGATGCGGGCCGTACCGGACCAGATCAGCCGCTGGGTCCCGGGAGACTACGCGTCGCTCGGCACCGACGGCTTCGGCCGCTCCGACACGCGCGCCGCGCTCCGCCGGCACTTCCACGTCGACGCGGAGTCGATCGCGACCGCGGTCCTCGCCGAGCTGGCCCGGCGGGGCGAGGTCGAGGCAGACGTCCCCGCCAAGGCCGTCGACCGCTACCGGCTGCGCGACGAGCAGGTCACGCCCGAGGAGCCGGAGCTCGGCAGCAGCTGAGCTGCCTGGTCCGTCAGCGGTTCGGCGTCACCGTCGGCGTCACCGTCATGGTGTACGTCGGATCAGCCGCTGTCGGCGTCGGGGCGGTCGCTGCCGTGAGCAGCCCGGCCAGCAGCAGCGCCGGCAGGAGCTCGACCAGTCGGACCTTCATGACGGCTCGTGTACCCGGAGTCCGGGCGGGTAGTCCCCCAACATGCAGCGAGGTAGCGACAAGCATGGGCCCAGGCTGGACGAGCAGCTCGAGAAGGAGACCCGCGGGATGGTCCAGGGTGCGCGGGAGACCCGCGCCGAGGAGTGGAAGTCGGCGGAGCCGTCCGGCGAGGACCAGCCCGAGGTCGACCTCAACCCGGACGGCGCTCTGCACGGGGGAATCCCGGAGGGCCTCACCGGGGAGGACGTCGAGCGACGAGCCGAGCTCGCCTCCTACCTCGGAAAGGAGATCTGGCCCGCGGAGGGCAGCACCGTGAAGCAGGCGCTCACGACCGCGGCCGCACCGGACTGGCTGCGAGCGCTCGTGACCTCGGTCCCCGACGGCCGGGTCTACGACAACGTCGCCGAGGTCTGGTACGACCTCACCGGCCGCAAGGAGCAGCACCGCTTCTGAGTCAGCGTGGCGGGGGGGATCCACAGGTAGGTTCCGCACGCCTACGCCTTTTGCTCGCGAAGAGTGGGGCACGGGCCGGGCTGCCCCACCGTTCGCGAGCAAAGGGCGCAGGACCCGGGAGGGGTTCCTCCTACGGCAGTCGGTATCGGATGCCGCTG
>JBHEMB010000219.1:0-6282 GCA_046262855.1 Mycobacteriales bacterium
GCCTCTGAGACTCCCCTCGCTACGTCATAAGAACACAAGCCTGACTCTGGGCCACCTGCGATGACGCAAGGGTCAGTGGTTGAGCTCGGCGAGGACGGCGGCGGTGTGCTCGCCGAGCTGCGGCAGGCGGCCGGGGGCCCAGTCCCAGTCGGGGGAGTCCGCGGGCGGCCGGAGGCTGAGGAAGGTCCCGTCGGCGGTGGGGGTCGGCACCCAGCGCCCGCGCTCCACGAGCTGCGGGTGCTCGAGGACGTCGGACGGTGCGTTCAGCCGCGCCCACCCAATGCCCGCGGCCTCAGCTGACTTGCTTGCGTCACCGAACGACGTGCGCCCCGCCCACTCGGCGATCACCGCGTCGAGCTCGGCACGCAGCCGGCATCGCTCGGTGTTGCTGGCATAGCGCGGGTCGGCGGCGAGGTCCGGCCGGCCCAGTACGTCGCTGGCGAGGCGTCGCCACTCCGCGTCGTTGGTCGTGCCGAGCACGATCACGTGACCGTCGGCAGTCTCAAAGGCGCCGTACGGCGACACCATCGGGCTCGACACCCCGATCGGCAACGGGTCGATGCCTGTCGCGCGCGTCTGGTGGAGCGCCCAGCTCATCCAGTCCGTCACGACGTCGAACATCCCGATCGTCACCGCGGTGCCGGCGCCGGTACGGCCCCGGGCGAGCAGGGCGGCGAGCACCGCGTTGGCGGCGACCATGCCGGTGCCGATGTCGGCCAGGGGGATGCCGGGCTTGGCACGCTGCGTGGGGGTGCCCGTCACGGCGCACGAGCCCGCCTCCGCCTGGACCAGCAGGTCGTAGGCCCGGCTGCTCTCCCGCGGACCCCCGGTGCCGTAGCCGCTGATGTCCACGGCCACCAGCCGAGGGTGGCGGCTCACAGCCGACGCAGCGTCGAAGCCGAGCCGCCCCGCGGAGCCCGGCGCCAGGTTCTGGACCAGGACGTCGGCCCGCGCGACCAGCTGCTCGAGGGCCGCGAGCCCGTCGGCCGATTTGAGGTCGAGCACGACCGACTCCTTGCCGCGGTTCGCGAACGCGAAGTGCGCCGACATCCCGTGGACGGCGTCGTCGTAGTTCCGCGCGAAGTCGCCGGCCGGGCTCTCCACCTTGATGACGCGGGCGCCGAGGTCGGCGAGCTGGCGGGTGCAGTGCGGCGCAGAGACCGCCTGCTCGAGGCCGACGACCAGGACCCCCTCGAGTGGCAGCATCGGCCGAGCCTACAACGCAGAAGAGAGGACCGATAACCCTCAAAGAGAACGACGTATCCACACGAGGTATGCTGTCCCTCCACCTCTGGAGGGAGTCGCCGTGCGCGACGCAGTGATCTGCTCGCCCGTTCGCACACCGGTCGGGAAGCGCAACGGGGGCCTGTCGGAGATCCACCCCGTGGACCTCTCAGCCGAGGTACTCAACGCTCTCGTGACCCGTTCGGGCATCAGCCCCGAGCTGGTCGACGACGTCGTCTGGGGTTGCGTCTCGCAGGTCGGTGACCAGTCCAGCAACGTGGGGCGGTACGCCGTGCTGGCGGCGGGCTGGCCGGACACCGTGCCCGGCGTGACCATCAACCGCGCGTGCGGGTCCAGCCAGCAGGCGATCGAGTTCGCCGCGCAGGCCGTGCTCTCCGGTCAGCAGGAGGTGGTGGTGGCGGGTGGCGTCGAGTCGATGAGCCGGGTGCCGCTCGGTGCGGCCCGGCAGACAGGTGCGCCGTACGGACCGCGGGCGCTGGCCCGCTACGACGACTTCCCCTTCAACCAGGGCCTTTCGGCGGAGCTCATCGCCGAGCGCTGGGGTCTGAGTCGGCTGCAGCTCGACGAGTACGCCGTCCGCTCCCACGAGCTCGCTGCACGCGCGATCGATGCCGGTGCCTTCACCGAGCAGGTGGTGCCCGTTGCCGGGGTGTCGGTCGACGAGGGCGTGCGGCGCGGCACGTCGGTGGAGAAGCTCGCGACGCTGCCGTCGGCCTTCACCGATGACGGCGTCGTGCACGCCGGCAACGCGTCGCAGATCTCCGACGGTGCAGCCGCCCTGATCGTCACGACGTCCGAGCGGGCCCACCAGCTGGGGCTGACGCCGATGGCGCGCTACCACACCGGCGTCGTGACCGGCGCCGACGCCAAGCTCATGCTCACTGGTCCGATCCCCGCCACCCAGGAGCTGCTGAAGCGGACCGGGCTCTCGATCGGTGACATCGGCGTCTTCGAGGTCAACGAGGCCTTCTCGTGCGTGCCGCTTGCGTGGCTGGCCGAGACCGGTGCGGACGAGGCGCGGCTGAACCCCTTGGGCGGCGCGATCGCCCTCGGGCACCCGCTCGGTGCCTCCGGGGTCGTGCTGATGACCCGGATGCTGCACCACATGCGGGACCAGGGCCTGCGCTACGGGCTGCAGACCATGTGCGAGGGCGGTGGCACCGCCAACGCGACCCTCGTCGAGCTCCTCGTCTGACGGGTCGCGAGGGTCATGGACACTACGCTCGTTCCCGTGCAGGAGCCGTCGGCGAAGACGCGGGATGGCAACCAGACCCTCGCGCGCGGCCTCCGGGTGCTGCTGGCCATTGCGGACGCCAAGGACGGCCTCAGCGTGCAGGACGTCGGCGACCTGCTGGGGGTGCACCGGTCGATCGCCTACCGGCTGCTGCAGACGCTGGCCGACTTCGGCCTGGTGGCACGGAGCCGCCAGGGGCTCTACATCCCGGGCGCCCGGCTGGCGACGCTCGCGGACGCCTACCTCCCGGGCCTGCGGGATGTCGCCGCTCCTGTCATGCGCTCGCTCGCCGACCGCTTGCAGTCCACGGTGTCGCTGTTCGTCGAGCAGGGCGACGAAGCCGTCGCGATCGCACTTGTGGAGCCGACGACCGCCACGCACCACATCGCCTTCAAGCCGGGCATGCGCACACCTCTGACGGTCGGGGCCGCGGCCTACGCCATCCGAGCCTTTGGACCGGCCACCCCGGACGAGCCGGCCGCGGTCGCTCTCGCGCGCGAGCAGGGCTACGCCCGCAGCTTCAGCGAGGTCGAGGCAGGCGCCCATGCCGTGGCCGCCTGGCTCCCGCTGAGCCTCTCCGGGATGCGTGCCTGTCTGATGCTGATCACCTACATCGAGGAGGTCGCCGAGGGCGCGGGTCCTGTGATGCGGCGGGCCGCGGACGAGGTCGGCGAGCTGCTGAAGGCCCGCGGCTGACCGTTGATACTGTGCACGCCTCCGCGCGCTATCTGCACAGCAGGGGAGTTCCGATGACTGACACTGGACCGCGCATCGCGGCCGTTGCGCTGTCGCACAGCCCGCCCATGGCCCAGGACACCGAACACGTCCAGGGCCGTGAGTTCCGGCGCGGCTTCGCCGAGGTCGCCGCGGCCGTCAAGGCGTACGAGCCATCGCTCGTCGTCTACTTCGGGCCCGACCACATGCGGGCGCTCGCGGGCATCACGCCGTGCTTCACGGTTGCAGAGTCGGCGACGGGATATGGCGACTGGAGCACGCCGGAAGAGGAGTACGACGTCCCTCGGGACCGTGCCATCGCGCTCGGCACCGCCCTGGCCGAGGCCGGCATCGACATCGCGATGGCTCCCCACCTCCGACTCGACCACGGCTTCGGACAGTCGACCACTGACCTGTTCGGATCGTTGTCCGCCATCCCGATGATCCCCATCGTCATCAACTGCATCGATCGTCCGCTGGCGACCGCTGCCCGCACGGCCGCGCTGGGTACTGCGGTGGGGGAGTTCCTCCGGCGCTCGTGTGGAGCTCACGAGCGAGTCCTCGTCGTGGGGTCGGGCGGGCTGTCGCACGCGCCGCCCTCGCTCGTCCCGGGGGTCCGGGAGCTGACGGAAGCCGACCGTCAGCGGCTCATCGCCGACAACCTCGCTCGGGCGGCCGAGGCCATCAACCCCTTGTGGGACAAGGACTTCCTCGACCGGATCTCGAGTCCGGAGTGGGCAGAGCTCGGGACGCTCACGGCAGCGGACCTGCTGCCGGCCGGAACGGGGGGAGCCGAGGTGCGGACGTGGATCGCCACGGCTTTCGCCGGTGCCGCGCCGTTGCAGACGGTCGCCTACGAGCCGGTGACGGACTGGATCACCGGCATGGGGATTGCCGTGTCCGCGAGCCTGGCCGCGGCCTGAGGAGAAGCCCCTTCTCTTGCAAGAGACCTTCGCTCTCGCTAGCATGCACCTTGCGTGCAACAACGGAGCAATCGCATTCGCTATCTGCACAGGCGTCAGGTTCCGCTCAGCGAAGGTCGTGCCATGCCAGACACCTACGACGTGGTGGTCCTCGGGTCGGGGGCAGCCGGGCTGACTGCGGCGCTGGCCGCCGTCGTCGACGGGGCCACGGTCGCAGTCTTCGAGAAGGCCGACCTGGTCGGGGGCACGACCGCCTGGTCCGGCGCAGGGATCTGGATCCCCGGTAACCAGCCGGCGCGCGAGGCGGGTGTCGAGGACTCGGTCGAGCGGGGGCTCGAGTACCTGCTCAGCCTCTCGAACGGGATGATCCTCCCTGAGCTCGCCGAGGCCCTGGTCGAGGGTGGGCCCCAGCTGATCGACTTCCTCCACGAGCACACGGCGATCCGGCTGCAGCTGGTCCCGGGCTATCCCGACTACCACCCCGAGCGCCCCGGCGGAATGGCAAAGGGCGGCCGGACGCTCGAGCCCGGGCTCGTCTCCCTGGCCGGCATCCCCGAGTGGGTCGACCGGATCGCCGGCGAGCCGCGCCGGGTGGAGCTCGTCGAGATGCCGCTCGGGGGTGGCACCGGTGTGGTGGCACCGGAGGTGCTGGCCGAGCGCGAGGCCTCGCAGCAGGAGAGCCAAGGCCGGGCACTCGTAGCAGGCCTGCTTGAGGCCTGCCTGCTGCGCGGTGTCGAGGTGACGACCGGTGCCCGGGCCGCGCGGCTGCTGACCGATCGCGGTGTCGTGACCGGCGTGCAGCTTGAGACGGCGGACGGCGCGTGGTCGGTGAAGTCTCGCTCCGTGGTGCTGGCCACCGGCGGGTTCGAGTACGACGCGGACCTCGTGCGTGACTTCCTGCGCGGGCCGCTGACGCGGGGCGTGGGTGCGGTGTCGAACACCGGCGACGGGCTGCGGATGGCGATGCGGGTCGGTGCCCAGCTGGGCAACATGCGCGAGGCCTGGTGGTCGCCGGTCGTCACGCTTCCTGGTCTGCGCCACGACGGCGGGCAGAACGGTCTGCTCAGCTCGCGGGAGCGCGCGCTGCCCGGGTCGCTCATGGTCAACCGCTACGGCCGCCGGTTCGCGAACGAGGCCGCCAACTACAACGCGTCCGGCGGCGCCTTCCATCAGCTCGACTCGTCGCGACTGGAGTACCCGAACCTGCCGGCGTACCTGCTCTTCGACCAGTCAACGGTCGACCGGTTCGGCGTCTTCGGCGGAGCACCGGGGCAGCAGGTGCCTGAGTGGGTGACGCAGGCGGCGACCCTCGACGAGCTGGCCGCGGCCTTCGGCATCGAGGCAGACGAGCTGCGCGAGACGGTGAAGCGGTTCAACGAGAACGCCCGAGCCGGCATCGACCCGGACTTCACCCGAGGGGCCAGCACGTTCGACCGCTTCCCCGGCGGACGGATGTCGGACCCCGACTCGCCGTACGCCACTCTCGGTCCTGTGGAGACCACGCCGTTCTACGGCGTCGAGGTCACGAGCTCCGCACTGGGGACGAAGGGTGGTCCGCGCACCGACCGCGACGGGCGGGTGCTCGACGTCGACGGCGCCGTGATCGGCGGGCTGTACGCCGCAGGCAACGTCATGGCCAGCCCCTCGGCCATGGTGTACGGCGGTGCCGGCGCCACGTTGGCAGTGGCCGGCGTGTGGGGGCTCTACACCGGTCGCGCCGCGGTCCGGGATCGCGTGAGCGCTGGAAAGGAAACATGACCGAGACCGTCCAGCCCCCTGGTGCCGACTTGCCTGCACAGTGGCCTGCGCAGGCCGCCGCCGAGGTGGCCGCGGCCTGGGTCGCCGACTTCGCGGCAGCTGTCGGCACCGGATCGGCGCCCGACCTGGAGTCGCTGTTCGCTTCCGACGCGACGTGGCGCGACTTCATGGCGCTCGCCTGGGACTTCACGCACAGCATCGGGCGGGAGGAGCTGGTCCCGCGCGTGCTCGAGCTGGTCAAGGAGGCAGAGGCCACCGGGTTCACCATCAACGACGCCGTGCCGCCTGCGTTCTCCGGTGAAGCCATCACGGCGTTCTTCGACTTCACCTCGCGCGACAGGATCGACCGCGGTTACGTCCTGCTCGTGGAGCGGGACGGGCGCTTCGTGGCGTCGATGGTGCAGACCC
>JBHEMB010000220.1:0-3807 GCA_046262855.1 Mycobacteriales bacterium
GCTCGAACGCGATGGGCCTGCTCAGCACCATCCTCGTGGACGGTGGCGGCCGGATCCCCCGGCCGGTCCGCTTCCTGCTGCAGGCGCTGCGACACCCGTACGTGTTCCTGCGCAGCCTGTCGGTCCGCAACTGGTCCGAGAAGACGATCATCGTGCTGGTCATGCAGACCCTGGACAACTCCATCTCGGTACGCCGGACCCGGCGCGGGAAGCTGACCAGCGGACCCGGGCACGGCGCGCCGAACCCCACCTGGATCCCCGTCGCCCACGAGGCGGCCCGCCGGATCGCCGAGGAGATCGGTGGTTTCCCGGGCGGCACCGTCGGTGACCTCGCGAACGTGCCGATGACGGCGCACATCATCGGTGGCTGCGTCATCAGCGACAGCCCCGAGAGCGGTGTCATCGACGCCTACCACCGGGTGCACGGGTACCCGACGCTGCACGTCGTGGACGGGGCCGCCATCAGCGCGAACCTCGGCGTCAACCCGTCCCTGACCATCACCGCCCAAGCCGAGCGGGCGATGTCGTTGTGGCCGAACCAGGGCGACGCGGACCCGAGACCGCCGCAGGGCCTGCCCTATCGCCGGGTGGCACCCGTCCCCCCGCGCCGTCCCGCCGTACCGGCAGGCGCCGTGGGAGAGCTGCGGAGCTAGACGGCTTCCTCGAGCGCCGGCGCCACGACGGGCACGGGCACCGTGATGACGGTGGGGGCGACCCTGCCGGACGGCCGCACGCCGCACAGCTGCAGGGCGACGGCGACGACAGCGCAGCCCGCGACGGCGTCCAGGATGTAGTGGTTCGCGGTGGCGACCACGACGAGGGTGGTCCCGAGCGGGTACAACCAGGCGAGGTAGCGCCAGCGCGACCGCAGCGCGGTGCTGACCCCGACGGCGCACCACACCGCCCAACCGACGTGCAGCGACGGCATGGCTGCGATCTCGTTGACGAAGCCGGAGACGCCGTGCCCGTTGACGGCCCAGGCCACCGGGTGCTGCAGCACCGTGTCGAAGGTGCCGGCGACCACGTACCGGGGTGGCGACAGCGGCCAGGTGGCATAGACGACGAGCGCCGCCGCGGTGGCGATCACGATCGCACTTCGCAGCGGCGCGTAGACGTGCTGATGCCTTCTGAACAGCCAGGCGAGCACGAGGGGGGTGACGATGAAGTGCAGGGTGGCGTAGTAGTAGCTCGCCGGGACCTCGAGCCAGTCCTTGCCGGTGATGAACCGGTTCAGCGCGAGCTCGTGGTAGATCCCCACGACCTTCTCGACGCGGATGACCTCGAGGGCGTGCACGTCGGCGACGCTGCGGTGACCCGGCGTGTAGAGCCGGATGACGGCGTAGACGCCGTAGCCGATGCCGATCGAGAAGACCTCGACCATCCAGGGGAGGCGTCGCCAGGACAGCCGCGAAGCGAGGACGTCCATCACACCCTCCTCCCGCGGGTCACCTCGCAGTTTTTCACAAGGTTGCCACGGAGAACCTGCCAAGGACCACCCACATTCCCCTCAGGCGTCGCCTGATCGGGTGAGGACGAGGCGCGCGACCAAGGCGTCGTGGTCACTGCGGGGCAGGTTGTACACCGCCGTGGAGCGCACCCCGAACCGGCTGTCGACGAAGACGTGGTCGAGGTCGAGCAGGGACAGCGACCCGGGGGCCCAGCCCCAGGTGCGGAGGAAGCCGGAGCCGGCCTTCTCGCCGGCGTCCCGGAAGCGGCCGTCCATGAGGGAACGGAGCAAGCTGTTGTCGAGAGTCGCGTTGAAGTCGCCGAGCACCACCGTCGGCAGGCTCCTCGGCAGCGCCCGCGTGTCGCGCAGGATGCCGTCGTAGTCGCTGCGGTACACGCCCCTCTCGTCCGCCACCGGCGGCGCGGCGTGCACCGCGCGGAAGAGCACGTCGCCCCCAGGCGTGTGCACGACGGCCCCCGGCGCGCTGAACCGCAACGACCACTCCTGCTGCGCCGTCAGGGGGTAGCGCGACCACAGTCCGGTCCCGTCGGGGCCGGACTTCGGGTCGGGCGTCCCCGTGAAGTACGGCAGCTCCGTCCTGAGCCCGGCGCCCCGCAGGTCGTCGGCGGCAGACTGCGTCAGCTCCTGCGTGGCGAGCACGTCCACGTGCTGTGACTGCACCAGGCGGACGATCCGGAACGGGTCCGCTCCGCCGTACCGGAGGTTGGCGGTCATCACCGTCAGCGCCGGTCCGGAGCCGGGGCCAGCTGCGACGAACAGCGGCCCGTACCAGACGACATCGAGCACGAGGAGTACGGCGGTCAGCGCGGCGATCCGCCGGTGGTGCAGCAGCAGCTGCGCCACCAGCAGGACGAGGAGCAGCGGCACCATGAACGGCAGCGTGACGACGAGCAGCGTCAGCGGCACGTGCCCACGGTCTCCGTAGAGCCGCACGAGCGTGGGAACCCCGAGCAGGACCGTGAGGACGGCGAGCAGCACCGTCACCGCGCGCCGCATCACCCGCTCACTGAAGCACGGACCGGAATAGAACGCGTTACAGTTCTCGGTCGTGAGCACGGTCGACCCGCGGGTCTGGCGCATCGGCACGGTGACCGTGCTCGGCACGGTGATGTCCGTGCTCGACACGACGATCGTCAACGTCGCTCTCGAGCCGCTGTCGCAGGCCCTGGACGCGGACCTCAGCGCCATCTCCTGGGTGGTCACCGCCTACCTGCTGGCGATCGCCGCGATCTCACCGATCGCGGGCTGGGCGATGCGCCGCGTCGGGACCCGCACCCTCTACCTGCTGTCCCTGGTGCTGTTCACCGCGGGCTCTGGGGCCTGCGGACTCGCCTGGGACACCCCGTCGCTCGTGGTCGCACGGGTGCTCCAGGGGGCCGGCGGCGCGCTGCTGATGCCGGTCGGGCAGGCCATCATCATGAAGGCCGCGGGCCGCGAGAACCTCAGCCGGGTGATGGGCACGCTCGGTGTGCCGACGGTCCTCGCACCCGTGATCGGCCCGACGCTCGGCGGGTTCCTGCTCGAGTCGCTGTCCTGGCGCGCGATCTTCCTCATCAACCTGCCGATCGGCGCGCTGGCCTTCTGCCTCGCGCTCCGGATGCTGCCCGCGGACGAGGGCCACCCGACGTACCGACTGGACGTCCTCGGCCTCGTGCTGGGCTCGCTGGGTCTCACCGCCCTGACGTACGGCCTGTCCGAGGCTTCCTCCGACCCCGCGATCCTGCGCGCCCAGGTCCTGGCGCCGGTGGCGGTGGGCGTGGCCGGGCTCGTCGTGTTCGTCCGGCACGCCCTCGGGCGGGACCACCCGCTGCTGGATCTGCGGCTGTTCAGCGACCGCACGTACTCGCTCGCGTCGCTCGGCGTCTTCGTCAACGGCGCGACGAGCCTCGGCGGCCTGATCCTGCTGCCGCTGTACCTGCAGGGCGTGCGGCACGAGTCGGCGACGACCACGGGACTGCTGGTCGCCCCGACCGCCGTCGGTGTGGTGCTGCTGATGCGCCGCGCCGGCCGGCTGACCGATCGCTACGGGGGCGGTCGGGTAGCCCTGCTGGGCACGGTCGTGGTCGCGCTGGGGACGCTGCCGCTCGCCTGGATCACCGCCGACTCGTCGTACTGGTACATCACCGGTGCGATGTTCGTGCGCGGCCTGGGCACGGCGCTGTCCGGCATGCCGCTCACCGCCGCGGCGCTGGTGTCCATCGACGCGGCGAAAGGCTCCGACGCGACCGCGCAGCTGCACGTCCTGCAACGGGTCGGGGCCTCCCTCGGCACCGCGCTGTTCGTCGTCATCCTGGAGCGCACGACGAGCTTCGGCACGACCTACGCGTGCGTCTCGGCGC
>JBHEMB010000221.1:0-8518 GCA_046262855.1 Mycobacteriales bacterium
GCCTTGGCTACGTGCCGAGCTCGAGGTCGTGCAGCCCGAGCTCGTCGTGCTCCTCGGCGCCACCGCGGCGAAGACCGTCTACGGCAATGCCTTCCGGGTCACCAAGAGCCGCGGCGTCGTGATGGACTGGCCGGTCGAAGGCGGTCCGGCCGCACTGGCCACGATCCACCCCTCAGCCGTGCTTCGCGCCGACGACCGGGATGCTGCGCTCGCCGGGCTGGTCTCGGACCTCCGGGTAGCCGCGAAGCAGCTCGCGTGATCCTCGAGCGCCGGTTCAACGGCCCACCTGACTCGGCCAACGGCGGCATCACCTGCGGCCTGCTCGCCGGTACCGCGGACTATCCCGTCGCCGAGGTCACCCTGCGGCTGCCGCCACCGCTTGACGTCGAGCTGGAGGTGCGGGACGGGGCATTGCTGCACGGCGCCGACGTCGTCGCCACGGTGGTCCCGGGCGAGGTGACGCTCCAGCCACCGCCCGCCGTCCCGATCTCGGCAGCGGCCGCCGCGCCGTCCGCCCTCGGGTCAGGACCGCACCCCTTCCCGACCTGCTTCGTGTGCGGCACCGAACGCGCCGACGGCCTCGGGCTGCTGCCGGGCCGGATCTCCGAGGGGCTGGTCGCCACGGACTGGACCCCGCACGCGTCCTCGGACGTCATGGTCTGGGCGGCCCTCGACTGCCCCGGCGGCTGGTCTGTCGACCTGCCCGGCCGGCCGATGGTGCTCGGCCGGATGGCTTGCGTGATCGATGCGCTGCCCCTCGCGGGTGCGCCGCATCTCGTGCAGGGCTGGCACGTCCGCAGCGAGGGCCGGAAGGTCTTCACGGGCAGTGCCCTCTACGACGAGAGCGGCACGGTCCTGGCCGTGGCAGCGGCGACCTGGATCGCCCTGCCGGCGTGACCCTCCGACCGGATTCCGGCTCAGCCGTGGTCATCCGCGGGCAGTGCCCGGAGCTCAGGCGTGGGGGTCGCGGGAGTCATAGGCCAGGAAGCGCGGTACGGCGAGGGCGACGAGCAGCGTCAGCACGATGACCAGGACGCCACCGACGACGATGGCCTCGCTGAGGCCGAACCACGAGGCGAACGAGCCCGCACGGCCGTCACCCAGCCGGGGCCCTCCCGCGACGACCACGATGAACACACCCCCGAGCCGGCCGCGCATCTCGTCCGGCGCGGCGGTCTGCAGGATCGCGATGCGGAAGACGGCGCTGACCATGTCGGCGAGACCGGCGCCCGCGAGCAGCACGAGGGCGAGCCACAGGTGCGAGGTCAGCCCGAACCCGATGATGCACACCCCCCACGCGACGATCGCGGCGACGACCGCGACCCCCTGCCTGTGAACGTGACCGAGCCAACCGCCGAACAGCGCGCCGAGCAGGGCACCGGCGGGGATGGCCGCGTAGAGGGCGCCTGCCGCGGTCTCGCTCCCGCCGTAGACGTGGTCAGCCAGCGGCGCGAACAAGGTGCGCGGCATGCCGAAGACCATCGCCACGATGTCGACGACGAAGGTCAGGAGCAGCACGCGGCGGGTCCGCAGGAACGCGAGCCCCTCGATGACCGAGGCCAGCCCCGCCGGCCGTCCCCCGCCTGCGGGCGGCATCGGCGGGAGCGACGCCACGGCCCACAGCGAAGCGCCGAACGACAGCGCGTCGAGGCCGTAAGCCGTGCCGAAGCCGAAGAGCGCCACGATCGCGCCGGCCAGCAGCGGGCCGCCCGCCATCCCGACGTTGAACTCCACCTGCCGGAGAGCGTTGCCGGCGGGTAGCAGCTCCGCCGGCAGCAGCCGCGGGACGAACGCCTGCCGGGCAGGTGAGTCGAGTGCAAACAGCCCGGCCTGCACGCCCACGACGACGTACAGCAGCCAGGTCCAGTGCAGACCGGCGATCGCCTGCGCGAGCAGCACGGACGACAGGACGACCTGGCAGGTCGTGGTGACCAGCACCAGGCGGCGGCGGTCGACGGCATCGGCCACCGCCCCGCCGTACAGGCCGAACACCACGAGCGGCACGAGGCCCACGACGCCCACGAGGCCGACGGCGGCGGGCGAGCGGGTCTGGGCGTAGACCTGCAGCGGGACGGCGACCGCGGTCACCTGGGTGCCGATGACCGACACGGCGTCCCCGACGAGCAGGTTGCGGAAGCCGGGAGACACCCGGGTGGGCGACAGGTCCAGCGTCAGCCGGCGGCGGGGGGCGGCCGAGGTCACGGAGCCAGTCTCTCGACCACCCAGTCGTCGCCGCTCAGGCGGTACCGCAACCGGTCGTGCAGCCGGGACGGCCGGCCCTGCCAGAACTCCACGGACACCGGAGCGACCCGCAGTCCTCCCCAGAACTCGGGGAGGGGTACGGCGGACGGGAACCGCCCCGCCATCGCGGCCATCCGCGCCTCAAGCTCCTCCCGGGCCACGACGGCCGACTGGTGCGAGGCCCAGGCGCCGAGCTGCGAGCTGCGCGGCCGGGTCGCCCAGTAGGCCTCGGACTCGGCCCGCGACACCGGGCTCACCGTGCCCTCCACGAGGACCTGGCGCTCGAGCTCCACCCATGGCAGGCAGAGCGCCACCCAGGACTGGCCGAGTGCCTCCGTGGACTTGCGGGACCGGAGGTTCGTGAAGAACACCAGGCCGCGCGCGTCCGCCCCTTTGAGCAGCACGCTGCGCGAGCTGGGGCGGCCCTGCCGCGAGACCGTGGACACCACCATCGCGTTGAACTCACGGATGACGGCCGCGTCGACGAGCCAGCGGTCGAGCTGCTCGTGCCAGGTCGGGGCCAGGTCCGCTTCGGACAGGCCGGTACGGCTGTACTCCTGGCGCAGGGCTGCGAGCTCGGTCACCAGACGAGCCTCTCGCACAGCCCGACGGGCGGCACGGCAGAATGGGGGGACCGACCGACACAGGGAGCCGCAACCGATGGCTGACGACACCGCGTTCAAGGCCGGGCTCGAGGGCGTCGTCGCCTTCGAGTCCGAGATCGCCGAGCCGGACAAGGAGGGCAGCGCGCTTCGCTACCGCGGTGTCGATATCGAGGACCTCGTCGGCAACGTCAGCTTCGGCAACGTCTGGGGGCTGCTGGTCGACGGCAAGTTCAACCCGGGTCTCCCGCCGGCCGAGCCTTTCCCCTTGCCCGTGCACTCGGGCGACATCCGCGTGGACGTGCAGTCCGCAGTGGCCATGCTGGCACCGGCCTGGGGACTGCAGCAGATGCTCGACATCGGCGTCGACCAGATCCGCGACGACCTGGCCCGGGTGTCAGTCATGGCGCTGGCCTTCGTCGCGCAGAGCGCCCGCGGGCTCGGCAAGCCGATGGTGCCGCAGAGCGAGGTCGACAAGGCGCACACGATCGTCGAGCGCTTCATGATTCGCTGGAAGGGCGAGCCCGACCCGGCCCACACGAAGGCCGTCGACGCCTACTTCGTCAGCGCGGCCGGGCACGGCATGAACGCCTCTACGTTCACCGCCCGCGTCATCGCCTCGACCGGTGCCGACGCCGCTGCCAGCATCTCGGGCGCCATCGGGGCGCTGTCCGGGCCGCTGCACGGCGGTGCCCCGAGCCGCGTGCTGACGATGCTCGACGAGGTCGAGAAGAGCGACGACCCGCGCGCCTACGTCAAGGCCGAGCTCGATGCCGGGCGCCGCCTGATGGGCTTCGGGCACCGCGTCTACCGCGCGGAGGACCCGCGCGCCCGCGTCCTGCGTCGCACCGCCAAGGAGCTCGGCTCGACCCGCTACGAGGTCGCGGATGCGCTGGAGAAGGCCGCCATCGCCGAACTCACCGAGCGGTACCCCGACCGGCCGCTGCGCACCAACGTGGAGTTCTGGAGCGCGGTCGTCCTCGACTACGCCGAGGTGCCGGCGCACATGTTCACGTCGACGTTCACCTGCGCGCGGACCGCCGGCTGGTCGGCGCACATCCTCGAGCAGAAGAAGCTCAACAAGCTCATCCGCCCGTCGGCCAAGTACATCGGGCCCGGACCGCGTCCGGTCTCCGCCGTCGAGTCCGGCACGTTGCCCGCAGGGAACCAGATCTAGTGACCATCACCATCCCCACCGGCCTGCTTCCCAAGGACGGCCGCTTCGGCTCCGGGCCGTCGAAGGTCCGCCCCGAGCAGATCCAGGCACTGTCCGCCGCAGCCGGCGTCATCGGCACGTCGCACCGGCAGAAGCCGGTGAAGGACGTGGTCGCGCGGGTCCGCGCCGGGGTCCGGGACCTGCTGTCGCTGCCGGACGGCTACGAGGTGGTGCTCGGCAACGGCGGCTCGACCTGCTTCTGGGACGTGGCGACGTTCAACCTCGTGCGCGACCGGGCCCAGTTCCTCACGTTCGGCGAGTTCGGGGCGAAGTTCGCCGAAGGCGTGAAGGCCGCGCCGTTCACCGGCGAGCCCAGCATCCTCAAGGCGGACCCGGGCGGCGCTCCGGACTGGGCTCCGGAGACCGGCATCGACCTCTACGCCACACCGCACAACGAGACCTCGACCGGCGTGGCCCGCCCGGTGAAGCGCCCGGTGGGCGCGGACGCCGGCGCACTGCACGTGGTGGATGCCACCTCGGCCGCCGGTGGCCTACCTGTCGACATCAGCGAGACGGACGTCTACTACTTCGCCCCGCAGAAGAGCTTCGCCTCGGACGGCGGGCTGTGGCTCGCCGTCATGTCGCCGGCCGCCGTCGAGCGGGTGGCCCAGCCGAAGGACCGCTGGATCCCGCCGTTCCTGGACCTGCAGACCGCCATCGACAACAGCCGGCTGGACCAGACGTACAACACCCCTGCCGTCGCGACCCTCATCATGCTCGCCGACCAGCTCGACTGGATGAACCGCCAGGGCGGGCTGCCGTGGTGCGTCTCGCGGACCGCCGACTCGAGCCAGCGGCTCTACACCTGGGCCGACAAGACCTCCTACACCAGCCCCTTCGTGGCGGACGAAGCGCTTCGCTCGCAGGTCGTCGGCACCATCGACTTCGAGGGTGTCGACGCAGCCGAGGTCGCCAAGGTGCTGCGCGCGAACGGCGTGGTCGACGTCGAGCCGTACCGCAAGCTGGGACGCAACCAGCTGCGCGTCGCGATGTTCCCCGCTGTCGAGCCGTCCGACGTGGAGGCCCTGACCGGCTGCATCGACCACGTCGTGGAGCAGCTCTCCTGACTGAGCCGCCGCCCCAGGCGTGGGTTCCGCGGGTCGTGAACCTGGCGCTCGCGGCGTTCCTGCTGCTGTTCCTCGTCCCGCTCGTCATGCACCTGCCCGGCTTGGCCAGGTCCGCCCAGGTCCTCCTGGTCCTGCTGGCGGTCCCGCTCGGCCTGCTGTGCCTGTCGTGCCTGGTGTCCGCGGTCAGGCCAGGAACGCTGGGAGGGCTGGTACGCCGCAGCCGGTGAGCCGGCCGGGCGTCAGCTTCTCAGGGCTTCCCGCGCCTCGGTGCCGGGGTGATGCCTCAGCAGCTGCGGCAGGACCTTGAGGTCATGCCGACGGCGCAGGAACGCGCCCGCGGCCAGCGAGCTCACCGCGCAGACGACCCCACCGACGTAGAGGCTGGCCCGTGGTCCCGCGTGCTCCGCCAGCACGCCCACGAGTGGCGCACCCACCGGCGTGCCGCCGATGAACACGGTCAGGTACACGGCCATGACGCGGCCGCGGACGTGCGGCTCGGCACCGAGCTGCACGATCGCGTTGGCCGTCGTCGTGAAGGTGAGCACCGCGGCCCCCGTCGGGACCAGCAGGACCGCGAGCAGCCAGAACGACGGGGCGAAGCCGTCCACGATCTCGAGGAGGCCGAAGACCAACGCCGACACCAGCATGGTGCGGAGGCGTGGCAGGCCGGTGCGGCGCGCGCTCCCGAGCGCGCCCAGCAGCGAGCCCAGCGCCAGCGCGGACGTGAGAAGTCCGAAGGAGCCGGCATCGGCGTGGAACGTCGCCTTGGCGATGAGAGAGAGCGTGATCTGGAAGTTGAGCCCGAAGGTGCCGACCATGAACGTGAGCAGGATCGGGATGTACATCCGCGGCCGGCTCCGCACGTAGCGGATGCCCTCGATCAGCTGCCCTGGCGAACGGGCAGGGCGTGCGGTGACGAACAGCTCGGCCTTGCGCATCATCAGCAGACCGGTGAGCACCGCGACGTAGCTCACCGCGTTGCCCACGAACACCCAGCCGAGCCCCACCCCGCTGATCGCGACGCCTGCCACAGCAGGCCCCACGATCCGGGCGGAGTTGAAGGTCGCGCTGTTGAGCCCGACGGCGTTCGGCAGCTCATCGGGGCCGACCAGCTCGCTCACGAACGCCTGCCGGGTGGGGATGTCGATGACGCTGGCGAGCCCGAGCCCGAAGGCGAGCGCGTAGACGTGCCACAGCTGCACCGAGCCGGACAGCGTCAGCACCCCCAGGCCGAGAGCCAGCACAGCCATGGCGAGCTGGGTACCGACGAGCAGGGCACGCTTGTCGTGCCGATCGGCCAGCACCCCGCCGTACAGGCCGAACATCAGCATCGGGAGGAACTGCAGCGCTGTCGTGATGCCCAGGGCGGTACCGCTGTTGTGCGTGATGACGAGGACCAGCCAGTCCTGGGCGACCCGCTGCGCCCAGGTGCCCGTGAGGCTCACGACCTGCCCGGAGGCGAACAGCCGGTAGTTGCGGACGTGCAGGGAGCGGAAGGTCGGGCTCATCCGTCGGCGAGCCTCCCGAGCACGTCCGCCGCCCGGTGCAGCACGTCGAGGTCCTCGGGCGGCAGGTCGCGCATCCGCTGGGCGAGCCAGGCGTCCCGGCGCCGGCGGTCGGCCTTGATCATCTCGTGACCGGCCTGGCTGATGGACACGACCACCTGCCGGCCATCGGTGGGATGGTCGGTCTTCGTCACCAGGCCCGCGTCCTCGAGCTTGCCGATCAACCGGGTCATCGACGGCGGCTGCACGCGTTCATGAGCCGCGAGCTCACCCGGGGTGAGAGCACCATGCCGGAGCAGCGTGCCCAGAGCGGCGAGCTGGCTCAGCGACAAGGTGTCGTCCGTGCGCTGGTTGCGAAGCCGTCGGGCCAGCCGCATGACCGTCGTCCGCAGCTCTGACGCGAGTGCGGTGTCAGCGGGCATATCGTTAGCCTAGGTCATTACCTAGGCTAACGACAAATCAGGTGAGCCAGTCCTCGATCGGCCCGATGGCGAAGTAGACGACGAACAGCGCCGACGTCACCCACAGCAACGGGTGCACGCCGCGGGACCGGCCGGTCGCCAGCCGCAGCACGGCGAACGAGACAAACCCTGCGCCGATGCCGTTCGTGATCGAGTAGGTGAACGGCATGAGCACGATCGTGAGGAAGGCGGGGATGGCGATCGTCCAGTCGTCGAAGGCGATGTTGCGGATCTGCGTGAGGAGCAGGAAGCCGACGACGACCAGCGCGGGCGACGCCGCCTCGAAGGGCACGACCGCGACGAGCGGCGTGAGGAACAGCGCCCCCACGAACAGCAGCCCCGTGACCACGCTGGCCAGCCCTGTCCGCGCGCCGTCCCCGACACCCGCCGCCGACTCGATGTAGGTCGTGGCGCTCGAGGCGCTGGAGGCGCCGCCCGCGATCGCCGCAACGGAGTCGACGAGCAGCACCCGATCGGCACCGGGGAGCTGGCCCTCGTCGTCGAGGAGCCCGGCCTCCGCGCCTACCCCCACAACGGTGCCCATCGTGTCGAAGAAGTCGGCCAGCATGAGGGTGAACACGAACAGCACCGCAGCCACGGCACTGATCCGGTCGAACGATCCGAACAGCGAGAAGTGGCCCAGCAGTCCGAGGTCCGGGGTGTCGACCACGGAGTCCGGCAGCTTCGGCACGTTGAGGGCGAAGCCGTTCGGATTCTTGTCGCTGAGGACGCCGACGTCGAAGACGGCCTGTACGACGAGCGCCAACACGGTGTTGGCGATGATGCCGATGAGCAGCGCGCCCCTCACCCGGCGGACGACGAGCACGACCATGAGGAGCAGCCCGACCACGAAGACGACGGTCGGCCAGCCCCGCAGCTGCCCGGTCGCCCCGAGCTGGACCGGGGGGCCGCCCTGCGTGCGCTGGACGAAGCCGGCGTCCACGAAGCCGATCAGCGCGATGAACAGGCCGATGCCGACGCTGATCGCGACCTTCAGCTCTGCGGGGATCGCGCGGAAGATGGCACCGCGGACGCCGCTCAGCACGAGCACCGTGATGACCACCCCCTCCAGCGCCACGAGTCCCATCGCGTCCTGCCACGACATCTTGGACGCCAGGCTGAACGCCACGAACGCGTTGAGCCCCAAGCCCGTGGCGAGTGCGAACGGGTAGCGACCGATGACGCCCATCAGGACCGTCATCACCGCCGCGACGAGCGCCGTCACGGCAGCTACCCGGGGCACGCCGAGCAGCTGGCCGTCGGCGTCCTTGACGGTGCCGATGATCAGCGGGTTGAGGACCACGATGTAGGCCATGGTCACGAACGTGACGACGCCGCCGCGGATCTCCCGACCCGCCGTGGAGCCGCGTTCGGTGATCTTGAAGAACCGGTCCAGAGTGGACACGCTCTCCCGCTCGCGCTGATC
>JBHEMB010000222.1:0-4568 GCA_046262855.1 Mycobacteriales bacterium
TCGACCTCGAGGTGCGCGACGCCGCCGGTGGGGTCGTCGCAGCGAGTGCGAGCGGCGGCGGCAACGAGAAGGTCGTGATGACCGAC
This sequence comes from Mycobacteriales bacterium, assembly GCA_046262855.1. Taxonomy (GTDB): domain Bacteria; phylum Actinomycetota; class Actinomycetes; order Mycobacteriales; family SCTD01; genus RYN-111. The sequence goes on from JBHEMB010000222.1 coordinate 87, forward strand.
CTGGCCGCCGGCCGCTACGACGTGGTCGTGTGCGCCGGCACGGTGCTGTCGGACACGTACAAGGCCACCCTCATCAGCGTCGCGGCGCCCAAGCCGAAGACGGGCACCACGGCCGTCAAGAAGACCCTCATGACGTTCACCCCCGCCACGATCGTGGACCCGGTCCTCTTCGGTGGTGAGCCCGGCTTCACCTTCGACCCGACGAGCGCCGGCGGCAGCGCGAGGTCCTTCGTCGACTGGCCGGTGTCGAGCCGCACCCAGCTCGGCGTGCTGTTCCGCTCGGAGGACGGCGGCCTGAGCTACACCAAGCGGTACTCCAGCGTGACCGACCTCGCCAACGCGGGCGTCGCGTGCTTCGCCCGCCAGGTGCCGTACTGCCCCGCGGGCGGTGGTGGCGACACCGACATCGACATCAACCCGGGCAGCGGCACGGTGGGGATGGGTGAGCAGGAGTCGCTGGCCAACCAGGCGCTCGGCGTCAGCCTGGATCACGGCACCACGTTCCCGGCGGACCACGTCGACCCGGCGCTCGACCAGACCGGCAGCGGCGTCGACCGCCAGTGGCAGGCGTCGTGGAAGGGCACCAAGACCCGCTTCATGGCCTACCACGTGCCCGCGGTCGGCGAGTTCATCAACCGCAGCGACAACGACGGTGCGCTCGGCTCGTGGACCCTCGCGCCGACCCCGCAGATCGTGGGCGTCACGCAGAGCGGCAGCATGCTCGCCGACAACACCGGCGGACCGCTCAACCGGACGCTGTACGTCGGCTACCTCGGGTTCCCTGTCGTCAACGCCGCCACCGGTTTCCACGTGGGCGTCTCCACCGACGGCGCCAAGACCTTCACGAGCCACGCGATCCCGGGTGCGGGCAATGCCCGCAGCATGACGACGCTGTCCCTCGACAAGGCCGGCAACCTGTACGCCGTCTGGGCCGACAGCGGGACCCAGCACACCTACCTCGCGACCTCACTGGCGAGCGACCCCGTCAACCGGAAGGCGCCGGCCAGCAAGTGGTCGAAGCCCGTGCAGGTGGACGTCGACCCGCCCAAGGTGACGATCTTCGCCAACACCGCGGCCGGGAGCCCGGGCCGGGTCGCCGTCGGGTACTACGGCACGACCGCCAAGGCGGCCACGCCCGACGACGTCCAGAAGGGCAAGGGCGGCTGGAAGCCCTACGTCGCCTTCAGCAGCAATGCGCTGTGCCAGTGGAGCGCGCACCCCTGTGAGTCGCCCACGTTCAGCCAGGACCCGATCTCGCACAAGGTCAACCACGACACGAACATCTGCACCAGCGGTACGGCGTGCGCGGCGGACCCCAACGCCAACCGCAACCTGCTCGACTACTTCGCGATCGACGTGGACAAGGCCGGTCACCTCGGCTTCGTCTGGTCCGACACCGACAACAGCACCCTGAAGCCGTTCGTCAAGGTCGCCCGCCAGGCCAGCGGCCCCTCGCTGTACGCCGGCATGCCCGCCGCCCACGTGCCGATGCGCGGCAACGGGTACGCCGACGCGCTCGGTGACGCGAAGTACCCGATCGCCGGCGCGAAGAGCCTCACGGCCGCCAACCAGCAGGCCCTGGACCTGCGCATCACGACGGTCCAGCGGGCGAGCAACGGTGATGTCGTCGTCACCGTGCAGGTCCCCGGGCTGCGCCCGTCACAGGCCGGTGTGCTGCCGGCCGGCAACGGCGGCCTCGACGACAGCGGCACCCCGCTGCAGCAGACGAGGTTCGTGACCCGCTGGGACTACCAGGGCCAGGCGTACTACGCCGAGATGACCCTGACCGGCCAGGAGGGCGGCGTCAGCTACGGCGCCGGCGCTGTCAGCTCGGCCGAGGGCCAGTTCAACGCCGGGAACGTGAGCGACACCCTCGGCAACAGCTACGCACCGCTGAGCGCGGCGACCGGCACCTTCAGGTCGGGCCGTTACGTCATCCGGGTGCCCGCCGCGACGGTCGGCTCACCGGCCAAGGGCGCGCGGCTCTACTCCGTCGGCAGCTACGCGCTGATCGGCCCCCGCGACCTGCCGTACGCCTCCCTGCAGGAGCTCCCGCTCACGGTCGACAGCACCCCGACCTTCGACACCGCGTTCGGGGTCACGGCGGGTGCCGTCAAGGGCAGCGCCCCCAAGGGCGACCTGCCGCCGGCGCTGCCGGGCAAGGGCAAGAGCGGCGGCGGGCTGGCCGCCACCGGGCTCCCCTTCGGCCTGGGACTCGCCGGCCTCGTCCTGCTGGCCGGCGCCGCCACCCTCGTCCGCCGCCGCGCCCTCTAAGCCCACCCCCTCACCCCCCACCGGGCGGGCGGGGGGGCGGGTTAGTCCGGGGTTAGTCCGGAGCGGCGAAGCGGGCGAAGGCGGCGAGGTTGGCCGTCGACTCGCCGCGCTTCTGACGCCACGCCCACTCCTTGCGGATGGACGTGACGAAGCCGATCTCGAGGAGCAGGTCGAACGACTCGTCGGCGTACTGCAGCACCGAGCCCAGCAGCCGGTCGACCTCCTCGGGGGTGATCCCGCCGAGCGGCAACCGGCCCACGAGGTAGACGTCGCCGGCCTTGTCCAGCGCGAACGAGACCGCGAACATCCGCGCGTTGCGGCGCAGCAGGAAGGCGTAGAACTCCTCGTGGTTCTCGTCGGGCTTGCGGCAGACGAACGCCTCGACGAGCAGCCCGTGCTGCCCCACCACGAGCCACGCATTGGTGACCAGCTTGTGCGTGCCGGGCAGCTTGACGAAGAACTGCTCCGGCTGCGGCTCGGCGAAGTCCAGCGACGCCTCGGCCAGCGACGCGCGGATGACGTCGGCCGCAGCGCTCACGAGGTCGCTGCCAGCGGCGCCACGAGCACGCCGCGGTAGACGCTCAGCAGCTCGTCGGCCGTGCGGTTCCAGGAGAAGTGGGCAGCGTGCCGCACGGCACCGTCCGACAACGCCGTACGGCGGGAGAGCACGCGGGACAGAGCAGCGGCCCAGTCCGCCGTACCGTGCCCGTCGACGAGCAGGCCGCTGACACCGTCGGCGACCGTGGTCCGCAGACCCCCGATGCGCGTGGCGACGACGGGGGTGCCGCAGGCCTGCGCCTCCAGGGCGACCAGGCCGAAGGACTCGTTGAACGAGGGGACCGCGACGACGTCGGCTGCGGTGTACCAGTCTCGCAGCACGTCCGGAGCGGCAGGAGGGGCGAAGGTCACGGGAACGCCGAGACGGGCGGCCAGGTCCTGCAGGTGCTGCGGGTAGTCGACGGCGGAGCCGCTGAGCCCGCCGACGATCGCGACGTGCACGTTGTCGACGGTGCGGGCCAGTTCCGACGCTGCGGCGAGCAGCACGTCGGGCGCCTTCAGCGGCTGGAGGCGCCCGACGAACAGCAGCAGGGTGCAGTCCGGGGGGATGCCGAGCCGGGTCCGGGCTGCCGAGGCCGAGCCGAGCCGGAAGTGCTCGAGGTCGACACCGGGAGCCACGGTGACGACGCGCGAGGCGGTGGCCCCGTAGAGGTTGACGAGGTCGCGCGCTTCTTGAGCGGTGTTCGCGATCAGACAGTCCGCGGCGTCGACGACCTGCTGCTCGCCGACGATGCGACGCAGCGGCTCGGGGCTGTCGCCCTCCGCGAGGTCGAGGTTCTTGACCTTCGCGAGGGTGTGCGCGGAGTGCACCAGCGGCACGCCCCAGCGCTCGGCGGCGAGCCAGCCGACCTGGCCCGACAGCCAGTAGTGGGAGTGCACGACGTCGAAGTACCCGGGCTCGTGCTGGGCCTCGACCCGCAGCAGCCCCGAGGTGAGCGCGCAGAGCTGCGACGGCAGGTCGTCCTTGGACAGGCCCTCGAACGGGCCGGCGACCAGGTGCCGGACGGTGACGCCTGGGGCCAAGGAGGAGACAGCGGGGAGGTCGGAGGAGGTCGCGCGGGTGAAGACCTCGACCTCGACCCCCCGGTCGGCGAGCCGCTTCGCGGTCTCGACGACGTAGACGTTCAGGCCGCCGGCGTCACCTGTCCCGGGCTGCTCGAGGGGGGACGTGTGCACCGAGAGGACGGCAGCACGACGCGGTCTCACGCTCGTCAGCCCGCCTCTCATGGGTCCCATCCTGCCAAGTGGCGAAACGCCACCCCCGATGCACCCCATTCCCGCGACCTTCCCGCGACACAGCCCGCGAAGCCCGGTGACCGAGTGCGGTCACCGGGCGTCGCTGGCCGGGGGGAGCTAGGGCGTGATCTGGATGTCGGCGTCGAAGTGCGTGAAGCCGTCGTTGGTGAGGATGATCATGTGGTCGCACACGACGACCCCGGAGTTCGGCATCCTGAGGTCCCAGACCCAGTTGCCGCCGCCCGCGTAGACGGGCTGCGTCGTCTCTTGGCCCGCCTTCGGCAGCTGCACCTGGTTCTGCGTGGTCGGGCAGTTCTCCGACTCGTACGACACGGTGTTGCCCTCGTCGGCGCCGGTGGCCACATTGACGTTGTTGTAGTCGACCAGGTGGTACTTGAACTCGTAGACCAGGCC
>JBHEMB010000223.1:0-3356 GCA_046262855.1 Mycobacteriales bacterium
CTGTCGGAGGCACTGCAGAAGCGCCTCGAGTCGTACGGCGGCAAGGTGCGGCTCGCAGAGCCCGCCCTCGCCGTGCGCAGCCGGGGTGTCCAGACGACCGCGGCCTTCCACGAGGCCGACGTGGTCATCGGCGCCTGTCACGTCCTCACCCTGCTCGAGCTGGCTCAGCACCCGTTGCTCGAGCGCGCCCGCCGGACAGTGCGGGTCGGCAACGGGATCGGGATGGTCGTGCGACTGGCGACCTCCGCGCTGCCGTCGTACCCCCGGGCCGAGACCTACCGGTCGATGCAGCTGCTGGCCCACTCCCGCGAGCAGCTGCGGCTCGCCTTCGGCCAGTACGGCGCCGGGCTGGTGCCGGACGACCCGCCGGCGCTCGCGATGACCTTCAGCGCGTTCGACGACACGCTGGCGCCACCGGGCAAGCACACCGTCACCCTGTGGGGCCAGTGGCACCCTTATGCGCTGAGGCACGAGAAGTGGGACGACATCCGCGAGCGCGAGGGCGACAAGCTCATCGCTGCCGTGGACCGCGTCGCCCCGGGCTTCGCCAGCAGCGTCGAGCAGGTGCACGTGCAGACACCCGTCGACCTCGAGCGCGAGCTCGGACTGGTCAACGGCCAGGTGATGCACGTCGAGATGGGGCTGGACCAGATGTTCGCGTGGCGGCCGCTGCCGGAGCTGGCCGGCTACCGGGTCTCCGACGGGCTCTACCTATGCGGGGCCTCGACACACCCGGGGGGTGGGGTGTTCGGTGCGAGTGGGCGAACCGTTGCCCGGCTCGTGCTCAAGGACAGGAGGCGTCGTCGTGGCTGATCTCTACGAAGTGCTGCTGGTGGACGGCGATCGCACCTGGCACGCCGGCTGGGTCGTCGACGACGAGACGGACCTGCTGCTCCGCGACCACGGGGACCTGCTGCTGTTCGGCACCCGCGCGGGCCTCGAGCACCACGCCCAGGAGCACGGGCTGCAACTGCTCGACGACCTGCCCGACGAGATCGACCTGCGGCTCGGTGGCTGGCTGACGGGCGACGGCCCGGAGCCCGATGTCGCGGCCGTGTCGGAGCTGTGGCACCTGCTGTTCGACGATCCCGTAGCAGGGCATGCGCTGGCGGGCGAGGAGCTCGGAGAGGCCTACGACGACCTGGTCGAGGAGGTGCCGGACTGGTTCCCGCAGCACGGCGAGCAGGTGCGCGCGGCCCTGCGTGACGCGGTCGCGCTGCTGCTGAAGCGGATCCGCACCGGCTGAGTGTCGGAGATCACGCCAGCTTTAGTGGAAAGTCTGGCACCGAGTGCCGAAAGTAGAGGTGCAGCTTCTGAGAGGAGCTCACCATGAGCACAGCCTCCCTGGAGACCGGGCCGGTCCTGGTCTCCGACCTTCCCCCGGTCACCCTCGTGCCCGGCATCCTGGACGTCCTCCGTGCCCGCTTCGTCGCGGCCCGCGAGCGGCGTGCGCTCGACCGAGCGATCCGGCTTGCCGGCCCGACCGAGCGCAACGACCTCTACGCCCAGGCTCGCCGAGTCTGACGCTTAGGGTCGGTGCGTGCCGGCCCTCCTCGCAGCGCTCACGATCGCGCTCGAGATCTGCTACCCGCTGGCGTCCGGGACGGCCCGCGACCGGCTGACGGTCGCCACGGTCCTGGTGTTCCTCGCCGCCTCCGTCGCCCATGCTGGCCGCATCCAGGGACCGATCTGGACACTGCGTTTCCTGGTCGTCGTCGTGGCGATCGCCTTCGCCGTCGAAGCGATCGGTGTCAGGACAGGCGTCCCGTTCGGGTCCTACGCGTACGACGGTGGGCTCGGCCCCTCGGTCCTCGGCGTCCCGGTGCTCGTGCCGCTGGCCTGGGCGATGTTCGCCTACCCGGCACTCGTGGTGGGCAAGCTGCTCGGCCACTGGCTCGCCGCGGCCTGGGCCCTGGCCTCGTGGGACCTGTTCCTGGACCCCCAGATGGTGCACGCGGGGCACTGGCACTTCGCCGCAGGCGGCGTGCCGATGACGAACTACCTCGGCTGGGTGCTGGTCGCCCTGGTCCTGATGGCAGTGCTGACGAGACTGCCCTGGCGAGCGGCGTCGACGGGCGTGCCGGTCGTGCTGTTCGTCTGGACCTGGCTCGGCTCCACCCTCGCCAACGCGGCGTTCTTCGGCCGGCCGGCCGTCGCCGTCAGCGGGTTCGTGGGCATGGGCCTCGTGGGCGTCCCGCTGCTCAGGCGGCTGCGATGCGGCTGATCGCCTGGCTGGTGTCGCTGCTGTCGCTGCACTCGCTCCTCAACCGCTGGCGGCCGGGCACCTCCGGCACGGCGGCCTCGGTGAGCGTGCTGGTCCCGGCCCGGGATGAGGCGCACCGGATCGGGCGGCTGCTGGACTCGCTGCCCAGGGATGTCGAGGTCTTGATCCTCGACGACGCCTCGTCGGATGGCACCGCCGACGTGGCGCGCGCCGCCGGTTTCCGCGTGTTGCCGGGGAAACCGCTGCCCGGCGGCTGGCTCGGCAAGCCGTGGGCCTGCCAGCAGCTCGCGGACGCTGCCGCCGGGGAGGTCCTGGTCTTCGTCGACGCCGACGTCGAGCTGGCTCCGGGTGCGGTGGCTGCAACCGTGGCGGCGCTCGACGGTCTCGACCTCGTCTCCCCGTACCCCCGGCAGCTCGCCTCCGGACCCGCGCGGCTGGTCCAGCCGCTGCTGCAGTGGTCGATCCTGACGTTTCTCCCGATCCCGCTCGCCCTCCGCTCGCGGCGCCCGTCGCTGTCCGCCGCCAACGGGCAGTTGCTGGCCGTCCGGCGCGCGGCGTACGACGCCGCCGGCGGACACGCGGCCGTGCGGGACGCTGTCGTCGACGACGTAGCCCTGCTGCGTGCGGTGAAGCGCGCCGGCGGGCGAGGTGGCGTGGTCGATGGCACGCAGCTCGCCACGACGCGGATGTACGACGACTGGCCAACCCTCGTGGAGGGCTACACGAAGTCGCTCCACACCGTCCCTGCCGCCGTACCCCTGGCGCTGCTCGGCCTCTACGTCCTGCCCTGGTTCAGCAGGTCCAGGCCGGCCCGGATCGCTTGTGCAGCAGGCATTCTCGGGCGCATGGTCACCGCGCGACGCACCGGCTCACCGGTCGTCGACAGTGTCGGGCACCCGGTGTCTGTGCTGGTCTGCTGCGCACTGTGGCTGCGCTCCCGGCTGGCGCGGCAGCGGACCTGGAAGGGTCGCGTCCTGTGAAGGTCGTGGTCGTCGGTGCGGGCGTGGGAGGCCTCGCCGCAGCGGCGCGGCTCGCCGCCACGGGCCACGTGGTGACGCTGGTCGAGGCGGCGCAGGTCGTCGGCGGCAAGCTCGGGCGCTTCGAGAAGGACGGCTTCTGCTTCGACACCGGA
>JBHEMB010000224.1:0-5129 GCA_046262855.1 Mycobacteriales bacterium
TCGTTGCTCCACAACGACCAGCAGCGTGCCCTGCTGCTCACTGACGTGGACGGCCTGATGCCAACGGCTGCGGAGGAGGTCCTGCGACACGGCAGCTTCGAGACCGGCGGCATGGTCAGCGGCGGCGGCGCGCTGGTCCCCTTCGTCGCCTCGGAAGATGTGGAGATCGACGGCCAGCTCGTCGCCGCGGGCGACGCCATCATGGTCGATCCGACGGCGACCGGGCACGATGGCATCGCCGTCACGGACCACGAGCGCTTCGACATCACCCGGCAGAACAACCCGCACCTGATGCTCAGCTACGGGCTGCACCACTGCCTGGGTGCGCCGCTGGCCAGGATGGAGCTGCAGGTGGGCATCGGCGAGCTCTTCAAGCGGCTGCCGGAGTTGCGTCTTGCCGGTGAGGTCACCTACAACCGGGACCACCTGAGCCAGCCCATGACCCGGCTTCCGGTCGCCTGGTGAGCTGACGTGCCCAAGGTCTTCTTCGTCTCCCCGGACGGGATGGAACGCGCCGTCGACGGCACCGCCGGCGACTCCGTGATGACCACGGCCGTGCGGCACGGCGTGCCCGGCATCGTCGGTCAGTGCGGCGGGACGCTGTCGTGTGCCACCTGCCACGTCTTCGTCGACGCGGACGACCTCCCCGTTCTGCCGGCCATGACGGATGACGAGGACGAGATGCTCGACTGCGCGGCGACCGACCGGGAGCGGGGATCGAGGCTGTCCTGCCAGCTCGTCCTCGTCGACGGCGTGGACCTCCACATCAGGATCCCCGCAGACCAGCAGTGAGCAGCATCGAGGACGCCGGCCTGCTCGTGGTCGGCGCGGGTCAGGCGGCGCTGCAGCTGGCCTGCTCGCTGCGCGAGGGCGGGTACGACGGCAGGGTGACCCTGGTCGGTGACGAGCGGCATCCGCCGTACCAGCGACCGCCCTTGTCGAAGGCGTTCCTGAAGGGCGCAGGAGACGCCGAGTCCCTCGCCTTCCGAACCGCGGAGTTCTACCAGGAGCGCGCCATCCGCGTGGTCACCGGTGACCGGGTGGAGCAGCTGGACCTGCGAGCAGACGGGTCGGGCACCGCCATCTGCGCCAGCGACCGGTCGCTGGGCTTCGCGCGTCTCGTCTTCGCCACGGGTGCCCGGGCCCGCCAGCTGCCCCTCGACGGCGCCGGCAGCCAGGGCGTGCACTGCCTGCGGGACATCGAGCAGGCCCATCGGCTGCGCGCCGACCTGGAACGAGCCACCGACGTCGTCGTGCTCGGCGGTGGCTTCATCGGTCTCGAGGTCGCGGCCACCGCTCGGCTGATGGGAAAGAACGTAACCGTGCTGGAGGCCGGTCCTTCCCTGCTCGGTCGGGCGGTCGGGCCGGTCACCTCGAGACACGTGCAGTCGGTGCACGAGCGCGCCGGCATCCACGTCCGACTCGGGGCCAGGGCGACCCGATTGGCCAGCCAGGCAGACCGGGTCTGCGACGTCGAGCTCGCCGACGGCACAAGCCATCCCGCGCAACTGGTGGTCATCGGAGTGGGGGCCCGGCCCCGGGTGGCCCTCGCCGAGCGGGCCGGGCTGCTGTGCCGCGACGGCATCGTCGTCGACGAGCACGGTGTCGCGTCGGACGGCGTGACGCTGGCGATCGGGGACTGCGCCAGCACGCCCGACCCGACGCCAGGTGCGGACCCGGCGACCCGGTGTCGGCTCGAGAGCGTCGACAGCGCGGTGGAGCAGGCCACTGCGGCAGCCAACACCCTGCTCGGCGCGCCTTCGCCGTACCGGGGCGTGCCGTGGTTCTGGTCGGATCAGGGCGGGGTGAAGCTGCAGATCGCCGGACTCAGCCATGCTGCGGATGAGTGCGTCGTACGGCGGTACCCGGACGGCGCGAAGCTGACGGCGGTCTACTACCGGGCGGGGCGGATGGTCGCTGTCGACGCGGTCAACGCTCCGGCGGACGCGATGTCGGTGCGCCGGGCGCTGGAGCAAGGCGCCAGCCTCGATCCTCGGGAGGTGGCGGACGTGAGCCTGCCCTTCAAGGCTCTGCTCGGTGCGCTCAGCGGCTGACGGCGCCCGTCGTCAGGCCGGCCCAGCGGTCCGACCGCTCAGCCGCCTCGTCGAGACGCTGCATGAACTGCTCCATCAGCGACCCCCAACTGCGCCGGTTCTTCGCGGTGATGGGCCCCAGCAACGCGACCGTCGTCCGGAGCTGCCAGTCCCGCACCTTGCGCTCCAGGGCCGCGCCCTTGCGGGACGCCCGCACCCGGCTGCTCCGTCGGTCGAAGGTGTCCACGGCACGGTCCACGAGCCCGAGCTCGGTCAGCTGCCGCAGCCGCTTGCTGGCCTGCGAGGGGTCGATCGCCATCCGCTCGGCGACCTCGGCGATCGAGATCGGGCCGTGCCGCGACACCATCCGGAGGGTGAAGTAGGCGTGCTGGCGGATCGGCGCGTCCAGCTCTTCCAGGATGTCGTTGAAGCCACCCGACTGGCCGGCCCAGGACACCAGGGCGACGAGGGAGCCGAGGAATCGCTGCTGCGCCACGCTGTGCTTGTCCTCGCGCACGAGGTGCTGCCAACGGGCAGGGAGCGTGGAGCTCGTTCGCCCGGGCAGCGCCTCCTGCAGCCGCACCAGGACGTGGTCGAACCAGCGGGTCAGCTGCGCCAGGTCATCGGGGGACCAGTCGCCGAGCGCGTCGGCGTAGCCGCTGCTCCAGTCCAGCAGCCACCGGTCCATCAGAGCGGCCGTGGCGGGGGACAGGCACACCAGCGTTCGACGGCGGTCGGCCGGGTCGGTGGCGCGGACCACGTGACCGAGCGCTTCCAGTGCCGTCGCCTGCCGGCTCGCCTGGGCGAGGTCGATGCCGAGCTCGCTCGCCACGGCGCTCAGGGGGAGCGGCTCGCGACCCGCGAGGCACTCCACGAGCCGGATGTCGGAGGGTGGGAGGTCGATCCCCGTGACGTCGCGGAGCCGTCGGCTGTGCACCCGGCTGCTCGAGCCGTAGGCGATCATGTTGATGAAGTGGAGCGTGTTGCGCTCCAGTGCGGTGTCCTGCTCGGGCGCTGTCACGCACTGCCCCCTCGGTCCGCTTGCCGTCAACAGGTCAAGTGTTGCACGCAGCAACCGGTTGGCCGAGCAAGCCCCGAGGACAATGTGAGAGGCGCCGCGTCAGGGGCGGAACCCACCTTGTTCGCTGAGCCGCCGCCGCGGACGCTAGGCCTCGACGGTGGTCTGGATGCCGGCGAGCACGAGACCGAACCCCCTGCGGAGCATCACATCCACGCCCTCGCCCGAGTCTGTGGTGAGCCAGTGCTCGAAGACCTCCCGGGCGGTGCTCACCAGCAGGTGGGACGCGAGCCGGTGCACGAAGGGATCGGCGCCGAGCCCGAGCCGGTCCTGGAGCAGTGCAGCGACCGCGTCCTGGAGCTCCTCGTCGACCTCCAGCCACCGCATCCGGTACTGCGGGTTGGTCATCATCAGGCCGAGGAACGACCGCTGCGCGCGGCTCACCCGGGCATCGTTCAGCGCAGCGTGGAACGCCGTGACGAGGGCCTCGAGCACCTCGACGTCCGGGCTCGAGGAGCGGACCGCGGCGGCGATGCGGGAGGAGCTGCGCCGGAACAGTGGCAGGACGACGTCCTCCTTCACCGCGAAGTGGCGGTAGAACGTGCGCGGCGCGACTCCCGCGGCCTCGGCGATCTGCTCGACCGTCGCCGTGGTGTCCCCGTCCGCCACGAAGAGGTCCATCGCGGTGCGTGCGAGCGCCATCCGAAGCTCCTCGGCGCGCCGCTCCGTGAGCGACTGCCGGGTCGGCTTGACCACCGTGCGCTCCTCGTCGTCCTGGCTGATGGGCAGGTAGCTCACCAGCCGCACCGGCTCAACCACGCGGGCTCAGGCTAACGGCTGCCATCCGACGCCCTCCCTTTTTGCTTGATCTCTTGCACGGAAGTGCAACACGGCCTACAGTCGGTGACACGTTCTGCCTCTGTGGCAGATTGTGCCAGAGGAGAGCGACGTGGCATCCCCGGTGACCAATGAGTGGGACGAAGAGGTCGACGTCCTCGTCGCGGGGAGCGGTGCCGGCGGCCTGGTCAGCGCGATCGCCGCTGCCGACCTGGGCCTGTCCGCGCTTGTCGTCGAGAAGGCTGCGAAGTTCGGCGGCTCGACCGCGATGTCCGGCGGTGGCGTCTGGATCCCGAACAACCCGACGCTGCGCAAGCTGGGCAAGGCCGATGACCCACAGGACGTCCGCGCCTACCTGCAGGCCGTCGTCGGGAACCGGGTGCCCACCACCCGGCTGGACGCCTACGCCTACCGCGGCCACGAGGTCATGGACATGCTTCACCGGGTCAGCCGGCACATGGCCTTCAGCTGGTGCCCGGGGTACTCCGACTACCACCCCGAGCTGCCCGGCGGGCGACCTGAGGGTCGCACGATCGAGCCCAAGCCGATCGACGCGCGCAAGCTGGGGGAGGACGAGCAGTTCCTGCTGAGCCTGGAGATCCCCGCTCCCATGGGCGTCTGGTTCACCGGCTACGAGGCCAAGAAGCTGATGATGTTCCGACGCACCTGGGAAGGCCGACGGATGCTGCCGGTCGCGGCGTGGCGGGTGGTGTCGAACCTGGTACGGCGACGGCGCATGAAGACGATCGGCTCGGCGCTGGTGGCGCGGCTGCGGCTCACGATGAAGGACCTCCAGATCCCGCTGTGGTTGAACGCGCCTGTCGTGGAGCTCGTGGTGGAGCGCGGTGTCGTCACCGGTGCAGTCGTGGACCGAGACGGCAAGGCCGTACGGGTGCGGGCGCGGCGGGGCGTGGTGCTCGCGACCGGCGGATTTGAGCACGATCCGGTCCTGCGCAAGGAGCACCTGCCCGAGCTCGGGCAGCACGACTTCAGCGCCGGCGCCTACAGCAACACAGGTGACGGCCACCGGCTCGGCGTGGGGCTCGGCGCCGCGCTCGACCTGATGGACGACGCGTGGTGGATGCCGTCGATCGCCCTGCCGCGCGGTGGCGTGTTCCCGCTGGTCTCCGAGCGCTGCATCCCGCGCATGGTCATCGTGAACGCCCAGGGGGAGCGGTTCACCAACGAGTGCGGGCCGTACGTGAACTTCGTGCACACGCAGTTCGAGGGCGGGCACCTCC
>JBHEMB010000225.1:0-3828 GCA_046262855.1 Mycobacteriales bacterium
TGGATGGTCGTGGTTCTGCTGCGCCGGCACCGCCGGGCACGGCTGGCGGACGGCGCCCGGCTGGTCACCATCTTCACGCCGCCGACCGTGGAGGCAGCATCGGCCGAGCGGCTGTGGTCGCACCTGCACGAAGTCCTGCTACGTCCTCGATGGCGGCGCTGGTTCGCCGGTCAGCCGCACGTCGCGTTCGAGTACCGCTGGTCGACGGCGGGACTGCGCATCGCCCTGTGGGTACCGGGCGGCGTACCGCCGGCCGTGGTGGAGCGGGCGGTCGAGGCGGCGTGGCCGGCGGCCCGAACCGCAACCGAGCCCGCGACGGGGCCGCTGCCCGAGGCCATGACGGTCGTCGGTGGCGCGATGCGTCTGGCCCGACCGGGCTGGTTCCCGCTGCGCGCCGAGCACGACAGCGACCCGCTGCGGGCGCTGCTCGCGGCCGGGGAACCCGGGATGCCCGGCGAGCACGTCGCGGTGCAGGTCCTCGCCCGGCCGCTCACCCGGAAGGCGCAGGCGCGCTGCCGGCAGGCCGCGTTCGCGCTGCGCACTGGACGGCCGACCAGCCGTGTCCTGCGGCTGCTCGACCTCGTCATGCCTGGCCCGGCGACGCCTGCGCCGCCGGCGACGGACCCGATCCGCACCGCCCAAGTCCGCGCGGTGACGGACAAGGCGGCGTGGCCGCTGTGGCACGTCGAGGTCCGCTACGGCGTCGCAACGCCCCGCGAGAGCACGCCGGTCCGGCGCGCGCTGGCCGGCCGGGCGGACGCGCTGGCCTCGGCGTTCGCGCTGTTCACCGGCCCGTACAACCAGCTCGCACCAGGCCGCCTCGCCCACGTCGCCCGGCACCTGGCCGAGCGCACCTTCAGCCGGGGCGGTCCGCTGTCCGCCGCCGAGCTGGCCGCGCTCGCGCACCTGCCGCTCGACCCGATCGTGCCGAGCCTGGCCCGCGCCGGCGCCCGCTCGGTCGCGCCGCCGCCCGACGTGCCCCGCGCGGTCGCCGGAGCGAAGATCCTCGGCGACGCCGACCAGGGCAACGCGCGGCCGGTCGCGCTGGCGACGGCCGATGCCCGCTACCACCTGCACGTCATGGGCGCGACCGGCAGCGGCAAGAGCACGCTGCTGACCAACCTCGTCCTCCAGGACGTCGAAGCACGGCGCGGCGCGATCGTCGTCGACCCGAAGGGTGACCTCGTCGCCGACATCCTCGCCCGCGTGCCGGACGAGCAGCGGCACCGCGTCGTCCTGCTCGACCCCGACAGCGGGGGCGACCGGCCGACGCTGAACATGCTCGACATCCCGAAGGGCGTGCCGCCCGAGGTCGCCGTGGACCACTTGGTCGGCATCTTCGCCCGGATCTTCGACCGGCATTGGGGACCCCGCCTGGAGGACGTGCTGCGCTCGGCGTGCCTGACGCTGCTGCACCGCGAGGGGGCGCGGCTGTCGGCAATCGAGCCGTTGCTGACGCAGCCTGGCCGCTGGCAGCACTACCTCGGCGCGGGAGAGCCGGACCCGCTGCGCGGCTTCTGGGGCTGGTACGAGGCGCAGGGCGTCGCCGCGCAGGCGCAGGTCATCAACCCGCTGCTCTACAAGCTGCGCGCCTTCCTGCTGCGGCCGTTCGTCCGCGACGTCGTCGACGCCGACCGCAGCACGCTCGACATGCCCGGCGTGCTCGACGGCAAGCTGCTGTTGGTCCGCATCCCCAAGGGGACGCTCGGGGAGGACACGTCCCGCCTCCTCGGGTCGTTCGTCGTCGCCCGCGCCTGGCAGGCCGCCCTCGCCCGCGCTGCCCTGGGCCAGCAGGCGCGGGCGGATGCGAGCTTGTACGTCGACGAGTGCCAGAACTTCCTCACGCTGCCTCGCAGCTTCGACGAGATGCTGGCGGAGGCGCGCGGCTACCGGCTGTCGTTGGTGCTGGCGCACCAGCACCTCGGCCAGCTCCCCCGCGAGCTGCGCGACGCGATCGGAGCGAACGCGCGGAACAAGGTGCTGTTCACCTGCTCCCCGGACGACGCCCGCATCCTCGAACGGCACATGCTGCCGAACCTCACCGCACACGACCTCGCCAACCTCGGCGCCTACCAGGCCGCCGTCCGCCTCGTCGTCTCCGGGCAGGACCAGCCGGCGTTCACCGTACGGACCCGTCCGGCGATCGAGCCGGGAGCCGCCGCGTGACCACGAGCCGACCCCCCCACGGATCACCCGACGGATCGGGCGACGGATCACCCGACGTGCTTGAAACCGTCGCCCCCCACCGAGGCGTCTCCGCAGGTCAGCGCACCTCCGACCCCGACGGGTCAAGTCCCCGACTCCGGAAGGGCGCCAGCGCCCTTCCGTTCCGGTCCCGCCCGGTGGCCGGCGCGGTCCGCTACCGCGTCCCGCCCCGACTCACCGATCGGGATCGTCAGATCGTGCGTACCGTCGCCCGGCTGCGGGTGCTCACCGCCGACCAGCTCGCCGCGCTGTTCTTCGACAGCACCGTGCGCGCCCAGCAGCGCCTCGTCGCGCTGCACCGCCTCGAGATCCTCGACCGGTTCGCGCCCTACCGGCCCGGGTGGGGACGCGCGCCCTACCACTACGTCCTCGGCCGCCACGGCGCGGCGATCCTCGCCGCCGAGGCCGGCAAGGACCCCGACACGGCGGCGCGGCGGCATCGTGCCGACAAGGCGCTCGCCATCGGCCGCACGCAGCGTCTCGCGCACACCCTCGGCGTCAACGACCTCTACGTCGGTCTTGTCGCCCACGCCCGCCGGCACCCGGGCGCGCACCTCGGCGTGTGGCGCACCGAACGCGACGCGGCCAAGTGGGGCGACCATCCCGTGCTGCCCGACGCGATCGGGGAGTGGACCGAGGACGGCCGTACGGTCGAGTTCTTCGTCGAGTACGACCGGGGCAGCGAGAACCTCGCCCGCCTCATCGGCAAGCTCGCCGGCTACGAGCGGCTCGAAGGTGACCGCGGCCGCAGCTCCTGGCTGCTGTTCGCCTTCACCTCCACCCGCCGGGAAGCCTCCGCGCGCCGCGCGCTGGCCGGCGCAACCGTGCCCATCGCCACCGCGACCGTCACCACGCCGGCCCGGCCGGCGGACGCGATCTGGCTGCCCCTCCACCCGGAGCGCGGCGCCCGCGTCCGCCTCGCCGACCTCGCCGACGTACCCAAGCCTGCCGCCGCGCAGCGCCGCGCCCACCAGGGCGGCCTGCACGAGTGGCTCTACCCCCTGCCCCGACTCGATGACGAGGAGCCGCCGATCGACACCACCTGAGTCCCCGCGCGCCGGCCCGCACTGCCTCACCGTGCCTCGGCCGTCACCGCGTCCCCCGGCACCGGTCCCTCGAACCCGCCCGCCGTCCTCTCGCCGCCCTGCCCATCCCGCGCCGACCTGCCTCGCCACGACCCGGAACCGACCCGGTGCGTCCGCGAGCACCCGGTCGCCGCACCCCCGGGCACGGCCGGTCAGACCGGCGACATGTCGAGGACCGAACCTGCCCGATGACGCCTGACCGCCACGGCTCCCCGAGGTAGCGCGCTCCGTCCGCTGGACTCCGCTGGCCGCCGACCGCCGACCCGCGACATCGCCGTCGCGGGTGAGGGCGTAGCGCCACACGCCGCACGCCGACCCGGCCGAGCCCGGAGCTGGCAGCGACAGGACTCCCCGGTCCGCAACCACGGAAGGAGCACCAACATGATCGTGGAAAGCACGCGCGCTCGCTCGAACGGACGACACCGTCACGGTCACCAGGCACCGGCCCCCACGACGCCGCAGCCCAGGTCCGTCTCGATGAGCTTCCCCGACACGTCGCGCGCACTCGCTGCGGCGTCGTGGGGGCCGGTGCCTGGTG
>JBHEMB010000226.1:0-10073 GCA_046262855.1 Mycobacteriales bacterium
GCCCGCTGGTTGGCCCTGGACTGCGCCCTGCTGGACTGCGCCTTGCTGACCCGCGGCTCGGCCGCACCCGTCCATGCCTGCGTCGGGGTGGGCTCGGGAGTGGGCTCGCCCCCAGGTTCGGGGGCGAGCCGCTCCAGAGGAATCAGAGGTCGACGGGGACCGGCGCGACCAGGTCGGCGAGGGCGTCGTCGGTGAGGTCCACCGGCGCCTTGCCGATGCCGAGCTTGTCCTTGATCAGGCGCTCGATCTCGTCGGCGAGCTCGGGGTTGTCGCGGAGGAACGCGCGGGCGTTCTCCTTGCCCTGGCCGAGCTGGTCGCCCTCGTAGGTGTACCAGGCGCCGGACTTGCGGATGAAGCCGTGCTCGACGCCCATGTCGACGAGCGAGCCCTCACGGCTGATGCCGTGGCCGTAGATGATGTCGAACTCTGCTTGCTTGAAGGGGGGCGCGCAGTTGTGCACGACCACGCCGTTGGCCACGAGGTTGTGAAGCTCCTCGACCTCAACGTCGAAGGTCCGCACCCGCTTCACCGGCAGCACCTCGCGCACCGCCGCGTACGTGAGCTCGTCCGCAAGCACCTCGTGCAGGAACGCGCTGTCGAGCGCGTCGGCGAGCAGCGCTAGCCGGTCGCGGCGCAGCCGTCCCATGCCGAGGACCTGCTTGATGCCGCCACGCGGGTCACCTGCGACATCGCCGATCATGGTCGCCGCGTCCTGAGCGGTCACGCCACGCTGGTCAAGGTAGGCCAGCACCGGCCCGGTCTGCTCCTCAGCCAGGTAGACCGACTGCGAGCCCCGGTGCTTGCGCAGAGCGGGATCGGCGAGGTGCTCCACGAGCTTCGTCCCGCGCGGACCCCACATCGGCACGACTCCTGCGAAGGCCTCGACGTTGTCCATACCGGCCACACGGACCTCGTAGGCAGGCCGCTTGGCAAGCACCTTGCGTCCCTTGATGATGCTGGGTCTCTGCGTGGTGGGGTCGTAGTTGCGTACCGAGCTGGTGATCCCGAAGCGGAGCAGCAGCCAGTGGATCTGGTGGGCCATCTGCTGCGACGTCGTGGTGAAGCCGACCCGGATCCCACCGGTCTGCTCCCGACTCACCCAGCCATCGGTCTCGAACAGGCCGAAGATCAGGTTCCCGACGAGCTCGGGCGCGATGTCGGGAGCGAAGAAGGTCGTGGGCACCTCCTTCTCCCACGCCAGCTTGCTGTAGATGCCAGCGGTGCGGCACAGCTCCAGCAAGCCGTTCTTCTCACCGATCCGGTGCGAGAAGCTCTTGGTGATCTCGTTGGCGGTCGCGTGCGTGTCACAGCCGAGCGAGTCCGCGATCCGGGCTGCGTCGTCGTGCAGATCGGCCGCGGTGTTGATGAACTGGATCGGCGTCTTGCCACCGACGTAGCCATCACCCAGCAGGTATCCGAGCATCCGGGCGTGCTCGGCCGGCATCGGAAGTTGGTCACCGAATCCCTGGAAGCAACGTGGCTGCGCGATCCGCGCACCGGGTGCGAGGTCGGCGGCTAGCTGCCAGCCGCGGTCGGTGAGCACCTTGTGGTCAGGAGTCACCCAGATCTCGCGGCCGCCACGCAGCCGAAGCCCGAGCACGTCCTGCTCGCCCTGATCGAACCACGACACGACCGGCCGGACGTGCAGCGTGTGGTCCTTCGCGGTGGCGACGACCGAGACGCGCAGCCGGTTGTCGACGATGTCCTCGATGCGGTGCGTCGTGCCGGTCGTGGGGTCGAAGACGAGGGTCCCCTCGGCGAGGCACTTGTTCTTCACGATCTTGGCGCGGGTGCGGTTTCCCACCGCATCGGTCCCGTCCTTGAGCGTCTCGATCCGACGTACGTCGATCCGGACGGACGCGTAGAACTTCAGCGCCTTACCGCCCGTCGTTGTCTCAGGGCTACCGAACATGACCCCGATCTTCTCGCGGAGCTGGTTGATGAAGATCGCCGTCGTGCCGGTGTTGCTGAGCGCGCCGGTCATCTTGCGGAGCGCCTGGCTCATCAGGCGGGCCTGCAGGCCGACGTGGCTGTCGCCCATCTCGCCCTCGATCTCGGCGCGCGGCACCAGGGCAGCGACCGAGTCGATGACGAGGATGTCGATGGCACCGGAGCGGACCAGCATGTCCGCGATCTCGAGTGCCTGCTCACCGGTGTCGGGCTGGCTGACCAGCAGCTGGTCGGTGTCGACGCCGAGCTTCTTGGCGTACTCCGGGTCGAGCGCGTGCTCGGCGTCGATGAAGGCCGCGATGCCACCGGCCTTCTGCGCGTTGGCGACGGCGTGCAGGGCGACGGTGGTCTTGCCCGAGCTCTCCGGCCCGTAGATCTCGACGACGCGGCCGCGGGGCAGGCCGCCGATGCCGAGGGCGACGTCGAGGGCGATGGAGCCGGTGGGGATGATCGCGATCGGCGGGCGGGTGTCGTCACCGAGGCGCATCACCGAGCCCTTGCCGAAGTTCTTGTCGATCTGGGCGAGGGCCATCTCGAGGGCCTTCTCGCGGTCTGGTGCTGCAGGCACGCTGTGCTCCTTCGGCTTGCGTCACGCGCTCGGTGGCGGCGACGGGGTCGGTGTCCCCGATCTGCGATGGACGCTAGGTGCCAGGACCGACGGAAATCGGTGCCGAGGCGAATCTGTGGACCACCCAGGGACGTCCTCCACCATCGTCGAACAGCCGTTCGAAGGCGAGCACCGACACGCCGGGTTTCCTGCCCAAGATCCACGCGGGGATGAAGCACTTTCCCGGGCTCGGATCGTGAGCAAACCCCGCGTGGATCATGAACGAGCGGCGGGGGGTCAGTGGGCCGGGGTCTCCAGGTGGGCGCAGACCGCGCGCCAGACGTCCTTGGCCGACTCTCCCTCGGCCAGGGCCTGGTCGACCGTGCGCGAGCCGAGCGTGGCCAGCACCATGTCGGCGGCGACGGAGCGGGCGTAGCCGACGCCGAAGCGCTCCTCCATCCGCCGCCAGAACTCGGTGAGCCGCACCGGTTCAGCCTAGGCGGACGACCTCGCCGGTCCGGCCGGACTCCCGCGCCGCGTCAAGCACCCGCAGCACCTCGAGGCCTTCCCGGCCGGTGACCGGCATCGGCCCGCCCTCGGCGAGGCAGGCAGCGACCCCGGCGTAGAAGCCACCCCAGTCGCCCGGCCTGGGTGCGAGCTGCTCGAAGGCGTCGTCGGACCCGAGCCGGCCGCCGTCCTCGACCACAGCCCGACCCTCACGGAGCAGTGCCTCCTGGCCGTCGAGCCCGTGCTTCACCCACGACGCGGACGTGCCGAGCAGCCGGAACCGCGGTCCGAGCTGCGATGCGACGGCGGAGATCACCAGCAGCGACTGCGCGCCGGACCTGTGCCGCAGCGTGATCTGCACGTCGTCGTCGAAGACCGCCCCGGGGCGCACCGCTCGGACCACCGCGTGCACCGAGGCGACGGGGCCGACGGCGACGAGCGCCTGGTCGACCAGGTGCGGGCCGAGGTCGAGGAGCACCCCGCCTCGGGCAGCCTCCTTCACCGGGTCGCCGACCGCAGGACGCCAGCGCTCGAACCGCGACTCCCACAGCACGAGGTCCCCCAGCGCGCCGGAGGAGAGCAGCTGCTGAGCCGTGCGGAAGTCGCCGTCCCAGCGCCGGTTGTGGAAGACCCCCAGCGGTACGGCCTCGGACTCGGCGAGCAGGACGAGCTCCGACGCGTCGTCGACCGTCAGCCCGAGCGGCTTGTCCACGACGACGGCCACTCCCCGTCGGACTGCCTCAAGAGCCAAGGGCACGTGCGTGTCATTGGGCGTCGCGAGCACGACCAGATCCGGCCGGAAGTCCCACATCGTGGAGACGTCGCCCGACCGGACGATCCCGACGAGATCGAGACCGGGGGTGCTGCGCAGGAACGGCTCGTGGAAGGTCCTGCCCGCGAGCCCGTGCCCGACGAGGACGACCCGGGCTGTCACCCGCGACCGGAGGCGGCGCGACCCCGGCGGCCGAGCGCGTCGATGGTCACCGCGGCCAGCAGCACGCCACCCGTGATCATGAACTGCGTCGAGGACTCGAGGCCGAGCAGCGCCATGCCGTTGGCGATCGACTGGATGACGAGGATGCCGAGCAAGGCGGAGTACGACGACCCGCGGCCACCGAACAACGACGTACCGCCGATGACGGCAGCCGCGATCGCGTTCAGGAGGGTGTCGCTGCCGCCGGAGCTCTGCGACACCGACGAGATCCGCGACGCCGCGACGAGCCCACCTGCAGCAGCCATCACGCCCGCGATCGAGAACACGCTGATCCGGATGAAGGAGACCCCGATGCCGGCCCGGCGCGCGGCTTCGATGTTGCCGCCGACCGCGAGGACGTGCCGCCCGTAGCGGGTCCGCCGGATCATCAGGTCGAACACGACCACCACGACGAGGAACAGCACCAGGGCGAAGGGCACGCCGCGGTAGTGGTTGAGGACGCTGACCGCGACGGCGAGTGCTGCCGCGACGACCACGACCCGGAACGCGATCTCCACCATGGGACGCGGCCGCAGTCCGGCGCGGGTGCGCGTGCGGACCTCCCACAGCTGGGCGCCGGCGTACAGGACGAGACCCACCACGGCGAGCACCCAGCCGGTGGCGTGCGGGTAGAAGGCACTGGTCAGCGACTGCACCGGACCGGACGGCAGCGTGACCGTCCCGTCGCTGCCCAGCACCCGCAGCTGGGCGCCCTGCCAGGCGATGAGGCCGGCGAGGGTCACGACGAAGGAGGGCACCCCGAACTTCGCGAACACCGTGCCGTGGAAGGCGCCGATGATCGCGCCGACGAGCAGGGCCAGGAGCATGGCGACGTACTGATCCGTGTCGTGTCTGAAGATCTGGGTGGCCATCACGGCGGCGGTAAGACCGCTGACGGAGCCGACCGACAGGTCGACCTCGCCGAGCAGCAGCACCATGACGATGCCGACCGAGATCAGGCCGGTGGCGCACATCTGCAGCGACAGGTTGGTGAGGTTCTGCGCCGAGAGGAAGCGCGACTCCTTGAAGTAGAAGATCGCCCAGATGACGACGAGACCGACGACGACGGGCAGCGAGCCGAGCTCGCCGCCCGTGACCCGGCGCCTGAAGGCGGTGACGTAGCCCTTGAGCCCCTGCTCGTCGACGAGCAGCCTCGGATCGAGGTCGGCGGCGGACTGGGTGGTCGTCATGTGAGCCGCTCCGTCGAGGGCAGCCCTGCTCGCCGGCCGCCACCGGCCTCGGCACCGGTGATGGCGGAGACGATCGCGTCGGTGTCGGTGTCCTTGACGAGGAACTCGCCGGCGTTCTTGCCAAGCCGCAGCACGACGACGCGGTCGGCGACGGCGAACACGTCGGCCAGGTTGTGGCTGATCATGATGACGGCGAGGCCGCGTTCCTTCAGGCGTACGACGAGGTCGAGGACCTGCGCGGTCTGGGCTACGCCGAGTGCGGCGGTGGGCTCGTCCAGCACCACCACCTTCGGCTCGCCGAGCAAGGAGCGGGCGATGGCGACGCTCTGCCGCTGACCTCCGGACAGTGCCGCGACCGGTACCCGCACCGTCGGGATCTTCACCGACAGCTGTCGCATCAGCTCGAGGGCCTGCTTCTCCATGTCGACCTCGGCGATCCAGGTCGCTGTCGTCTTCTCGGTGCCGAGGAACAGGTTGCCGACGACGTCGAGGTTGTCGCACAGCGCGAGGTCCTGGTAGACGGTCGCGATGCCGAGGCCCGTGGCCACGTGCGGCTTGTCGATCTGGACCGGGCTGCCCTGCCACCAGATCTCGCCCGCTGTCGGCGGCCCGACGCCGGAGATGGTCTTGACGAGGGTGGACTTGCCTGCGCCGTTGTCACCGACCAGGGCGACGACCTCGCCCTGGTGGGCAGCGAAGTCGACCTGGCTCAGCGCCTGCACGGCACCGAACCGCTTGTCGATCTTGCGGAGCTCGAGCACTGCGTCAGCCACGGGACCTCCAGTCGTCAAGGTGTACCGCGACAGGGCGGGCGGGGGACAGTCCCCGCCCGCCCTGTCCTGCGGAGCTAGCTGATGCCGAGCTGCGTGCAGACGGCCGCGGCGGCCCCGGTGCAGACCTCGGCCGCGGTGTGGTAGCCGTCCTTGATGACGGTGTCCTTGACGTTGTCCTTGGTCACGGCAACGGGCGTGAGCAGCACGGACGGCACGTCGGTGGTTCCGCTCTTCACGGTGCTCAGCGAGACGCCCTGCACGGTGGTCGGCTTCTCGCCCTTGAGCAGCGCCACGGCGAGCTCTGCCGCCGCCTCCGCCTCGGGCTTGATGGCCTTGTAGACCGTCATGGTCTGCTCCCCGGTGAGGATCCGCGTGATGGCGGCGGTCTCGGCGTCCTGGCCGGTCAGCGGCGGGAGGGTGGAGAAGCCGGCGGCCTTGAGCGCGGCGACGATGCCCGTGGCCATGCCGTCGTTGGCGGAGTACACGCCGACGACCTTGTCCTTGCCGATCTTGCTGATCGCACCGGCAGCCTCCTGGTTGGCCTTGTCCGGCGACCAGTCCGGCGTCGCGACCTCGTAGCCGATGGTGACGCCGCTGATCCCGGTGCTGCCCTTGGGGATCACCGAGTGCGCCCCCTTGGCGAACAGCGTCGCGTTGTTGTCGGTGGGCGAGCCGTTGATCCAGATCAGCTGACCGGACTTGCCCTGCTTGCCGAGCGCCTCCTTCAGGGCCGTGCCCTGCAGCTGGCCGACCTTCTCGTTGTCGAAGGAGATGTAGTAGTCCGGGGCCGCACCGCCGCCGGTGATGAGCCGGTCGTAGCTGATGACCGGCACGTTCTGGGCCTTCGCCTCGGTGACGATCTTGCCGGCGGTGGTGCCGTCGACGGGGTCGAGGACCAGGACCTTGGCGCCCTTGGTGAGGGCAGCCTCGGCCTGCTGCAGCTGCTTGCTGCTGTCCTGGTCGGCGTTGGCGTAGTCCACCGTGCACGCCGAGCAGAGCTTCTTGAGCGCAGCCTCGAAGTCGGGCTTGTCGGCCGCTTCGTAGCGGGTGGTCTTGGTCTCGGGGAGCAGCAGCGCGATGGTGCCGCTCACCGAGGAGCCGCTGCTGGACGGGCTGGCTGTCTTGTCGTTGTCGCTCGACGCACACGCCGAGACGAGAACGAGCGCTGCGACCGCGGCCACCATGGGCAGGGCGGTCGGGAGCGCTCGGCGGACCAGTGCAGACACGCTGACCTCCGGAGGGATTCGGTGCAGCAACCCTGATCCCGCCGCGCCCTTGTGTCAAGAGCCGCACGGAAGTCGTTGCCTTTGCGTCAGGGTTCCCGGCCCTTCTGCGCGTGACTTGACACAAGCGGGTGCATCGCTGACCGTCGCCGTGTGCAGTCCCGGCCACCCGACCCCCGCACCGCCGTGCTCGACGCACTGCGGATGGCCGGCCCGCTGACCCGCCTGGAGCTGTCCGAGCGCACCGGCCTGTCCCGCACGACGGTGTCCGGCCTGCTGACCGAGCTCTCGAGGCGGGCTCTGGTCGGGGAGGTCGAGGTGCCCGTCGTCAGCACCGGCGGCCGGCCCGCCGCGCCGGTGGCCCTCCGGCCGGCCGCCGGCCTCGCCGTCGGCGCCGACGTGGGGCGCACCCACGTACGGGTGGCGCTCATCGACCTCGGCCACCAGCTGCTCGCCGAGCGTTCCGAGCACCTCGACGTCGAGGCCCACCCCGACGAGGCACTGGACTCGGCGGCGCGACTGGTGGACGCCGTCCTCGCCGAGTCCGGTCACCGGCGTGCCGACCTGGTGGGGGTCGGTCTCGGCGTACCGGCTCCGCTGGACGGCCACGGCGAGGTGGGCGCGTCGAGCATCCTGCCGGGCTGGACCGGCCATCGCCCGGCGACCGAGCTGCAGCAGCGTCTCGGCGTCGTCGTGCACAGCGAGAACGACGCCAACCTCGGCGCCCTCGCCGAAGCCCTCTGGGGCAGTGGCCGCGGTCAGCGGATCGTGATGCACGTGAAGGCCGCCACCGGTGTCGGAGCCGGCATCGTCGTGGACGGTGTGCTGTTCCGCGGCGCCAGCGGTACGGCGGGAGAACTCGGCCACACGACGGTCCGCGAGGGTGGCGACATCTGCCGCTGCGGCAACCGCGGCTGCCTGGAGCTGCAGGTCGGCGGACCGGCCCTGCTGGCGCAGGTGCGCAACAGCGGGCTGCGGGTGGAGACGATCGAGCAGCTGATCGCGAAGGCGCTCGACGGGGACGCTGCAGGGCGCCGGGTGCTGCTCGACGCCGGCGACCAGCTCGGGCTCGCCCTCGTCAACGCCGTCAACCTGCTCAACCCGGACGTGATCGTCTTCGGCGGTGAGCTGAGCAGCGCCGGGGAGCTGGTGCTGGCGCCGCTCAAGGCGCGCGTGCAGCGGGCCGCGATCACGCCGGCGGCAGCCGCGGTGGACGTGCGGATGGCGACCCTCGGCAACCGCGCCGAGGCCCTCGGCGCGGCGCTGCTGGTGGCACGCGAGCTGCACCGTTTCGACCTGGCCGGCTTCCGCGCGCGCTGCGCCTAGCCCGAGCGATCGTCGACGACGTCAACCTGAGCGGGTCCTGGCCCGTCGCGGCATCCGGTTCGAGCGCTGCCTCGCCGCGAGGGCGGCAGAACGGCGACGCCCAAGGGCCCTCGAGCCGCTAGGGCCGGACCGCACCCGCTCAGCGCCGGCCGTAGCTGGGGGTTGCACGCTGCGGTTATGCCGGGTCCGAGGGCGGCCGGTCGTTCCCACGCTGCTCTCAGCGGAGGTGGGCGGCGCCGGTGCCCACCAGGCGGCGGGCGAAGTCCTCGGGGTTCTCGGCGGGCGGCAGCAACCGCACGCCGGCGTGCAGGAGCGTCACGCCGCTGTGGTGCACCAGCACCGGGTCCAGCAGCACCTCGGCGACCGCGGGCAGGTCCTCGCCGATCTGCGCGACCCGGTGCAGCACGTCCTCGAGTGCAGCGATGTCGTGTCCCTCGAGCAGCGCGAAGCCGCGGATCGACCGCACCAGCTCGGCGGCGTCCAGGTCGGTCAGCGGCAGCGTCCGCACGACGGGGTCCGCAAGCAGGTCGGCGGCCACTCCCCCGAGCCGCAGTGAGATCAGCGGCCCGACGGAGGCGTCCTGCACGAGCCGCACCACCGTCGACACGCCGGGCGGCGCCATCGGCTGCACCAGCAGGTCCGTAGCGCCGAGCAGGTCCTGCAGCGAGGCCCACTCGGCATCCAGCGAGGATGGCTCCACAGCGAGCCGCACCG
The DNA here is from genome assembly GCA_046262855.1 of Mycobacteriales bacterium. Lineage (GTDB taxonomy): Bacteria > Actinomycetota > Actinomycetes > Mycobacteriales > SCTD01 > RYN-111. The sequence continues at coordinate 9,204 of JBHEMB010000226.1, forward strand.
CGCCGACGTCGACGCGGTTGCGCCACGCGTCATCGGGCGACTTCAACGCGACCGGCCAGCCGAACTGGTCGGCGAGATCCCTTGCAGCAGAGGCGTTCTCGGCCCGTCCGGTCGGCCAGGGAGACAGCCCATACGGCGCCAGCACCACGCCCGCGCCGGGCAGCCAGCTGCCGTCGTGCGGCATCGCGCTGAGGTCCACCGGCTGCACCTCGAGAGCGGGCACCTCCCCCAGCGGCCGCGCCTTCCACGTGGCATAAGCCACCGCTCGCCCGAGCGCGGCCGCGGCGTCCTCCGGAGATGCGTAGGAGGGGACCGACCCTCGACCCGCGGCCTCCTCGCCTTCGGCGACCGCGAGCTCCGCAGCGACGCCGTCGTGGCCGAGGTAGGAGGCGAGCACCGGCACGTGACCGACCGCCGAGCGCACCGCCGCACCCATCGACGACGCGTTCGGCGTGACGAGCGCGATCACCGCGTCCACCTCGCCCGAGCCCGCGACCAGCCGCAAGGCCGCTGCCAGTTGCTCACCCGTTGCGAGCGGCCCGAGGTCGACGGGGTTGGCCGCTTCCGGCGTAGCCAGCCTGGCTTGCAGCTCCTCGCTGAGCGACACCACCGAGAGGCCCGCCGCCGCGCAGGCGTCGACGGCAAGGGCGGCCAGGGCGGAGGACGTGCCGACGATGCCGACCCGCGGGCCGGCCGGCAGCGGCTGGACGGCGAGCAGCTGAGCGGTCTCGAACAGCTGGGACAGCGTGTCGACCCGGATCACGCCGGCCGAACGGAACATCGCATCGACGGCGATGTCCCGGGCGCCCCGACCGCTCTTCAAGGCGACGACCGGCTTGGTCTGTCCCAGCTCGCGCGCGATCCGCGCGA
>JBHEMB010000227.1:0-6551 GCA_046262855.1 Mycobacteriales bacterium
GGGTGATGAACGAGGGCTCCATGCGGTGCTGCTCCAGTGCTCTTGACGACGCTCAGAACCGGACACCCGGTTCACTCTCGGGCCAACGAGGGGGATCGCTTGAGGTTACGCGGCGTAACGCTCCCCGCCTGGCTTTGCGCGGGTGCGTCCCCTGATGTCCCATCGGTATGTCCCATCGGTCGCTCAACAGACGTCCTACAGCTCCGATCCGTTCCCCGGCTGTCCGGTCGGCGACTGTCCCGCTCGCGCGCGGGCCCGCGCCGTCCCGAGCACGCCCACCCGGACCCCGACCTCGACGCAGACAGCGGCGCCGTCCAGTCGGCAGTTCTCGAGTACGGCGGACTGCGCGGCCGCCACCCTGGCCGCGGCCGTGCAGGCGGTCCCGTCGAGCAGGTGCCGCGCGCCTGCCAAGGCCGCCAGGTCGGCCGCGGCCGCAGCGCGGTGCCGCGCGACGGCGACGGTCCCGAGCGTCGCCAGCAGGGCCGCCACCGCGACCAGCACGCCGACGAGGCTGAGCACGGCGACGGTGACGAAACCGCCGTCCCGCCTCACCGGGCGCCCTCCGCCTCGGACGTCGCGCGTGCGATCAGCGGGAACCCCGGCAGCCAGCGGCCTGCCCGCATGGTCACAGCCACGGTCACCTGCACATCCCGCCCCTCATGGGCGACCCGGACCCGGGCTCCCGGCGGTGCCACCTCGAGCGCCGCCCGGGCCGCTGCGGCATCGTCGTCACCTCGGGCCGCGACCCTCGCCGCCGCCCGGGCCGCATCGACGCACCGCAGCTGCCCGCCGACCACCACCACCGCGCCCACCGCCAGCCCGAGCACGACCACAAGCGCCGGCAGCGCGATGGCGGCCTCGGCCGTCGCGTACCCGTCGTCCACCGCTTCCTCCTCTCCCGGACACCCCTGGCTCTCCGGATGCCCCGGGCCCGCTGCGGGCCCGGGGCCGGCCGCCTTCAGAAGCCGAGATGGAAGGCCTTCGTGATCACCTCCTTCACCAGGCTCAGGACGGCGTCCGAGGTGATCACCTTGTAGAGCACGCCACTGAAGCCGCAGGCGGCCACGGTGCCGACGGCGTACTCCGCGGTCGTCATCCCGTCCTCGCTGCGCCCTGCGGCGCGGGATGTGATGGCGGCGGACAAGCGGGTGAGAGCGTTCACGGGTACCTCCGGTGTCGGGTCCCCGCGGGCGCGGGGACGGCCTCGTCCACGCTCCCGCCGCGAGGGGTGCCGCAACGGCTGGGCGTGCGAGGTGTGGACCTCGCCCTGCCCCTGTGCACACCGGTGGGTCCCCGGGCCGGGCGGTCAGGAGAGGGACGCGAGCAGCGGGCCGGCAAGGCCGACGACGGCGGGGACGACACCGAGCAGCACGAACGCCGGCAGGAAGCAGACCCCGAGCGGGAGGACAGCGAGCACACCGGCCCGCGCCGCCCGGCGATGCGCCTGCGCGAGCTTGCGGCGCCTGGCCTCCGCGGCGACCCGCTGCACCGCGTCGGCGACCGGTGCTCCCCCCTCGGCCGCGCGCGCGAGGGCCCGTGCCGCGGCGCCCGCGGCGTCCCGGCCGCTGCCGAGCGCCGCCCAGGCCTCAGCCGGCGTCGACCCGAGGGCCAGCGCGGAAGCGACCCGCTGCAGCCGTGACCCGCACGGCCCCGGGAACGCCGCAGCGACTGCGGAAACCGCGTCGATGGGCACCGCACCGCCGGCCAGGCAGGCGGCGAGCAGGTCCAGGGCCAGCGGCAGTACGGCGGTGAGCTCGGCGGCATCCGACTCGGTGACGTCGAGCCGGGCCAGCAACCGAGGGCCGAGCAGGGCGACCGCGACTCCCAGACCGAGGCCCACGACCCCGCCCAGCAGGCCGCACACGGCCAGGCCGGCGAGCCCGCACGCGGCGCGCGGGGCCGAGGCTGCGGATCTGGTCGGCAATGGCGCCGGGGGCAAGACCCGAGGCCGCGGCCGGCTCAGCAGGACCGCCACGGCCAGCCCAACCAGTACGCCCGCGATCACCGCAGCGCACCGGCGACCAGCCGCTGGGTCCACCACAGACCGGCGAGGTCGAGCAGGACCCCGAGGACGAGGCAGCCCCCGCCTATCGAGGTGTGCAACAGCACGTGCAGTGGACGGGCGCCGAGCCCGGCGGCCAGCAGGGTGCCCGCGAGCGGAAGACCGGCCAGCATCAACGCCGTTGCGCGTGGCCCGGCGAGCTCGCTCTCGACCTCCAGCCGCTGGTCCTGCTCCGCGCGCAGCGCCTCGGCGACCGTGTCGGTCGCCCGCGCCAAGGATCCCCCCGATCCGGCGCACACCTGCAGACAGGCCGCAAGGCCGCGCAGCGCGTCGTGGGCGGCTGACGCGGACGCGTGACGCAGGACGTGCGAGGGGTCCGCGCCGACATGCATCGCCCGCGAAGCGGCAGCAAGAGCCGCCGCGAAGGGCCCCTCTGCGAGCGCTGCCCCCGCGGCGAGCGCCTCGCCGGGCCCCCGTCCCACGCGCAGCTCGGCGGCCAGGACGGCGACTGCCTCGACCGCTCCCGCGCGCTCGGCCGCGTCGGCTCGGGTGGTGGCGCGCTGCCGCAGGGCCTGCACAACGGCAACCGCGACCAGACCCCCGGCGATCGCAGCCGGCAGGCCGAGTACCAGGCACCCCAGCACGACCAGCGGCGCCACCACGGCCGCCGGGACGTCCGTGCTCGTGGGACGCACGGGCAGCCCCACGGCCACGGCGCACCCGAGGCCAGCCAGCAGGGCTGCCAGCAGGGTCACAGGAGGGCATCGAGCTCGTCGAAGCCCACGCCGCGCACGGGATCCGACGAGCCGTCCCAGGACCAGGCCGGCACCGAAGCCACGAGCGAGCCCTCGCGCCGGAGCAGGCACACCTCCGCCACGCGACGACGCGAGTCGCGCACCAGGTGGACGACCACCCGCAGCGCGGACGCCAACTGGCTGTGCAGAGCGGCGCGGCTCATCCCCGCCACCGCCGCCAACGCCTCGAGTCGTGCCGGTGCGTCGCTGGCGCTGTTGGCGTGCAGGGTGCCGCAGCCGCCCTCGTGGCCGGTGTTCAGGGCGGCGAGCAGGTCGACGACCTCCGCGCCACGGACCTCCCCGACGACCAGCCGGTCCGGCCGCATCCGCATCGCGTTGCGCAGCAGGTCGCGCAGGGTGACCTCGCCCGCGCCCTCGACGTTCGGTGGCCTGGCCTCGAGGCGGAGGATGTGCGGGTGCGCCGGCAGCAGCTCCCCGGCATCCTCGATCAGCAGCAGCCGGTGCCGGGGGTCCGTCAGGGACAGCAATGCCGACAGCAACGTCGTCTTCCCAGTGCCCGTACCACCGGTCACCAGGAACGCCCGCTGCGACACCACCAGCCGCTCCAGCAGCTCGGCGCCGGATGGCGGCACGGTGCGGGCTGCCACGAGCTCCGCGAGGGAGAAGGCCTGACGTCGAGGCACCCGAAGGGACAGGCAGGTTCCCCCGGACGACACCGGCGGCAGGATGGCGTGCAACCGCACCCCGTCTGACAGCCGGGCGTCGACCCAGGGCTGGGCGTCGTCGAGGCGACGGCCGGTGGGGGCCACCAGGCGGACTGCCAGCCGTCGTACGGCGGCGTAGTCGGCGAACCGGACGGCCACCCGCTCGAGACCCGAGCCCCGGTCGACCCACACGTCCTCCGGACCATTGACGAGCACGTCGGTGACCAGCGGGTCGGCCAGCAGCGGTGCGAGCGGACCGGCTCCGCTGATCTCGAGCTGGAGAGCACGCAGGACCTCGAGCACTTCGACGTCGCCGCGCAGGCCGCCGCCCTCCTCGCGCAACGCCGCCGCGACCCGCGCCACCGTGGCCACGCCGCCGTCGAGGGCCAGCCGTGCCCGCACGCGCTCGACGAGGTCGGTCACGCTGCCCGCCGTACCTGCTCGTCGCCGAGCAGCTCGCGCAGCAGCGCGTCGGAGAAGGCACCCAGCGGCCAGCGCGGTCGGCGCCCCGGTGGGCGACCCTCCTCGAGGTGCTCGTCGAGGTGCGGCTCCGGCTTCAGCGTGCCCACCAGCGGCAGCCCGGGGGCTTGTTGCACGTGAGCGGCCGACACGTCGGCCGGGGACGGGCCGCGGACGACCAGCCGCAGATCGCGGCACAGCAATCCCGCCCGGGCGGCGACCCGGGCCGCGGCGGCAGTGGCCCGCACCTCGGCGGGTACGACGAGCAGGCCGCAGGTCGCCGCTGCGAGGACCTCGCGCGCAACCTCGTCCAACGTCCGCGGCAGGTCCACCACCACGAGATCGAAGGCCCGGCGCCCGGCGTCGAGGACCGCCTCGACGGCCTCCACCGGGAGCGGGCTGACGTCTCCGCGGTCCCATGAGAGCACCGCGATCCCGTCGACCTGCGGCAGCGCCGCGGCCAGGGCGGTCGCGGGCAGCCGGCCCCGGGTCTGGGTGAGGTCCGGCCAGCGCAGGCCGGTGAGGCCCTCGGCGCCCAGCACCAGGTCGACGCCGCCGCCGAGCGGGTCGCCGTCGACGAGCAGCGTCCGCAGCGCGGCGCGGGCGCCGGCCTGGGCCAGCGCCGCCGACAGGGTGGTGGCGCCGGCCCCGCCGCGACCGCCGACGGTCGCGACCACGACGCCGGCTCCGTCGCTGGCCTCGACCGCTTCGGTGAGGGCCCGCACCAGCCATGGCTCGGCGTCCGGCAGGAACACGACCTTCTCCGCCCCCACGTCCACGGCACGCTGCCAGATGGCGGCGGCGTCCAGGTCCCACCCGAGGACCACGACCCGGGCGCGGCGCGCCAGCCGCGACGCCGCGCACCGCTCGAGCAGGTCCGGCCCGATGATCACGAGCGAGGCGCTGGTCCAGCAGCCACGCGCTGCGGCCACGTCGGCGGCCACATCCACCTCCACCCCCGCGGTGGCTGCCAGCCGCTGCAGGTCGTCGAGGACGAGCGGGTCGTTGCTGATGAGGAGGGGTCGGGTCATGCCTCCACGCTGTGCCCTGGCCACCCGCCGCGGCGGCGGATGAGGGAGGTTGTGGACCGCCGTACCTGCTCTGGACAAGCAGAAGACCCGCGCCGGGGGGGTGGCGCGGGTCTTCTGCAGGTCCGACCCCGGGGGGTCTGGGCCGAACCCGACGACGAGGCCGGTCAAAGGGGGGGTTGGCCGGGCTCGACGGTGGTTGTGTCCGCGCCCGCGCGGACCTAAACGCCTATCGTGAAAAAATGTCTGCCGCGTTCTTCGACCTCGACAAGACCGTGATCGCGAAGAGCAGCACGCTGGCCTTCAGCCGCCCCTTCTACAAGGGTGGCCTGGTCAACCGGCGGGCCGTGCTCAAGGCCTCCTACGCCCAGTTCGTCTACCTGCTGCAGGGCGCGGACGAGGACTCGATGGACAAGATGCGGGACTACCTGAAGGCGCTGTGCGCGGGGTGGCCCGTCCAGCAGGTGCACGACATCGTCGCCGAGACGCTGCACGAGCTCATCGATCCGCTCGTCTACGCCGAGGCCGTCGAGCTGTTCGAGGAGCACCGGGCCGCAGGTCGCGAGATCGTGCTCGTCTCCAGCTCCGGCGAGGAGGTCGTCGGACCGATCGGGGAGATGCTCGGCGTCGATCGCGTCATCGCCACTCGCATGGAGGTCGAGAACGGCTGCTACACCGGCGACATCGCCTTCTACGCCTATGGCGAGGGCAAGCAGACCGCCATCCATGCGGTGGCGGCGCAGCGCGGCTGGGACCTCGCCGACTGCTACGCCTACAGCGACTCGGCGACCGACATCCCGATGCTCGCCGCGGTCGGCCACCCGGTCGCCGTGAACCCCGACAAGGCGCTGCGCAAGCACGCGGCCGAGCAGGCCTGGCCGGTGCGCGTGTTCGCCAAGCCGGTGCGCGCCTCGCGCCGCGTTCCGGCCCCGCCCGGACCCCCCATGGCGTACGCCGGAGTGCTCACCGTCGGAGGTCTCGCGCTCCTCGCGTGGGCCCTCGGACGGCGGCCGTCCAGAATGGGGTGATTTGTGGTGGCGCCTCCAGGTTTTCCTTGACAGACAAGGGATCCCGGCGGACGCTCGAGGACACGGAACGCCGCCAGCGGGCGGACTAGCTCCCCCCGACGACGGTCCGTGCACGGCGCGCCTGAGCACCCACGTGCGATCAGCCGCGAGAGGCACATCGAGCGGGTCCACAACGAGTTCAAGAAGGGGCAGCGTCCTTGACGGGACACGGACCCAGAGCGATGACAGAACGCCACGCTTGGTCACTCAGCCACCGTGCATGGTGACGGGGTCCGCACCCTCGAGGAGCGGACCCCGTTCCGCTGTCCGAGCCACGTCACCCCTGCACGCGCGCGGCGGGGTCAGGAGGCGCGGAGGAGGGCTTCGCAGACGGCGAGGCCCTCGCGGGCGCCGAGGGCGACCGCCTGCGCGCAGTGCCCGATCCAGCGCGCGACCCCCTCCGGACCGCCGTCACGGTAACCCCGCACCGCCTCCGCGTAGGTGACGTAGGGGGTGCCGTCCGGTGCGTGCGCCGGACCGTGGCCGTGGGCGCCGCGCCGGGCAGCCGCATCGAGCTCAGCGTGCCCGACCTCGGG
>JBHEMB010000228.1:0-3977 GCA_046262855.1 Mycobacteriales bacterium
CTGCCAGGCGTTCATCGCGTTCAGGTAGCCGCCGGCGCCGTTGCCCGGCGCCCCGAGGTCCGGCTGCAGGAAGGCCGCGGCCACACCGCCGTTCGTGGTGTCCACCGTCGACAGGTTGTAGCTCGGGAACACCCCGACCAACGCCTGCCCTGGCGTTGCCGCACTTCCCGGTACGGCGGGCGGCACCACCAGCGCGACCGCACTCATCAGCAACACGACCAGCCAGCGCCTCATGCGGGCCCCCTCTCCCCCGGTCCAACGTGCTCAAGGGGCCTGCCTCGCGCCGTCTACAGGATCGCTGTCGAGCGGGGCGGAGCCGATCTCGCAGGGCACACCGAGCAGGATCGGAGAAGCACCGGCGGCGCTGGGCAACCTAAGGTCGTCGGCATGGCAGGTGACGCCGTGGGGTCCCGCCCGTGGGGGCAACGCTCGTCCGCGTTCGCTGGCCAGAGTCTCGACACGAAGGAAGAAGACGCATGAAGACCATGACCTGCAGGCAATTGGGTGGGCCGTGTGACCTCGCCCTGCAGGGAAGCACCGCCGACGAGGTGATCAAGGCGCAGGACCGCCACCTAACCTCGAGATTTCACGAGTAGCTGGGCGACACGGGGCCTGAAAGTACGGAAGTGCCTGTCGTTCTTGGGAATCTGTTGTTTGCGAAGACATCAGAAGACCAAGCCGAAAGGCACTCCGTGGGTGAAGAGTAACCGGCGCTCGAGACGACTGTGGGTAACGGTGGGCAGCGAGTCGCTGCTGTCCTCCTCGGGTGGGTCACTTCTTCTGGAAACGGCGCGGGTTGTCGGGCTCCCGCGGCTGCTGTCGCGGGGGCTGTCGCCGTGGCGCTCGGCGCGGGCCCGGCACGACCCGGGCAAGGTCCTGCTCGACCTCGCGACCGCGATCGCGCTCGGTGGTGACTGCCTGGCTGATGTCGCGGTTGTGCGGGCGCAGCCGGACCTGTTCGGCCATGTCGCGTCGGACCCGACGGTGTCGCGGCTGATCGCGGCGCTGGCCGAGGACGTCGAGGTGTCGCTGGTAGCGATCCGTCAGGCGCGAGCCGCGGCGCGGGAACGTGTCTGGGAGCTGGCGCCGGTCACCGATCCCGACGGCGATGGGTGGCTGGTGGTGGACCTGGACGCGACCTTGGTCGAGGCGCACTCGGAGAAGGAACGGGCGGAGCCGACGTTCAAGCGGGGCTTCGGGCATCATCCGCTGCTCGCGTTCGTCGACCACGGCACCGGCGGGACGGGTGAGTGCGTCGCCGGGTTGCTGCGGCCAGGGAAGGCGAACGCGAACAACGCCGCCGACCACATCACCGTGCTGACCGACGCGCTCGCGCAACTCCCCGAGAACCTCCGTGGGCGGGTCGTGGTCCGCGGGGACAGCGGCGCCGGCACGCACGACTTCGTGGATCACGTCAGCAGCCTGGGGCTGCGGTTCTCGGTCGGGCTCGGCGGGTGGCCCACCATCCTGGACGGCCTGGCGAACGTCCCGCGGCAGGCATGGAAGGCCGCGCTGGACCCGGACGGGTTTCCTCGCGACGGAGCTCAGGTCGCCGAGCTGACGCGTTACGTCCCGAAGGCCACCGGCCATCGACGCTGGCCCGCCGACATGCGGATCATCGCCCGCCGGGAACGCCCGCACCCCGGCGCGCAGCTCCGCATCACCGACAACGACGGCTGGCGGATCACGGTCTTCGCCACCAACCAGCCTGGCCGGATCGCTGACCTCGAGGTCCAGCATCGACTCCGTGCTCGCGCTGAGGACCGGATCCGCAACCTCAAAGACACCGGCCTGCGGAACCTGCCCCTGCACGGCTTCGCGCAGAACCAGATCTGGCTCGAGCTCGTCGCCCTCGCCAGCGACCTGCTCGCCTGGACCCAGCGCCTCGCCCTCGTCACGACCGGCGCAGCCACTTGGGAACCCAAGCGGCTGCGCTTCCGGCTCCTCAACGTCGCCGGTCGTGTTGTCAGGACCGGCAGGCGCGACTGGCTACGACTACCCCGCGGCTGGCCCTGGAACGACATCCTGATCGCCGGCCACGACCGGCTCGCCACCCTCAACGCCTGACCGTCCAAGCCCCACGAGCAGAAACCCGGAGACCGCGACAGACGCGGCGAACCACAACGCCCTCACGACCCTCAGCTACCTGAGAACCTCACGAGAGCCAGCCAAGCAAGATCACGAAAGATCGAGGTTAGCGGCCGTTGATCAAGTGCGGGCGGCGCCAGCGTCAGCCTCCGGACTCCGCGAGGAGGCACGCTGTCTGTTGCGAGGGTACGGACCCGAACCCCGTAGCCGGGAACACAGAGCAGACCCAACCGGTACATTCGCGCCCGTGCAGGACACGGAGGAGACCAAGGCGCTTGCGCCCTGCGCTCCGAACGGCTCGGCCCGGTGCTGGCCGGTGCTGGTCTGCAGTGCAGTCACCGCGTCCGGTCCCCTGTGTTGGGGCAGACGTCGAGTGCTTGAGCCTGCCTCTTCCTCAAGGGGATGGCGAGGCGCCAACGTCACGGCTGCCTGGCTGAGCGCGGGGTCGCGCGTCGAGTTCGACTCCCTGGCCGTTAACACCGCGAAGTTCTAGACAGTGGCCGAGACGCTGGAGCACGGCCGAGAGCCGGTAGCCGGACGGCGTGCCTGGCTGGTACTTCTCGTGGTCGGCTGCCTTTTGGCCGGCGTCGCGGCGTTCGTTGGCTTGACGGGCTCTACAGACAAAACGGCTTCTGGCACCCCCAGCAGGACGACTTCGCCGATCGCTGAACCGGCTCCGCCCGCGAAGGCAGGCGTGGACTACGACGGCACCGGCAGTCATCTCGCGGGTGCGCCTGGGTTCGTCTTCGTGAGCGACTGGGTTGGCGGTCGTGTTCTGCGTGTGACGACCAGGGGTCAAGCGAGGGGAAGCCTTCCTGTCGGCCTTCCGCGACAAGGACCGCTGGACCTGGCGTATGGGCGTGGACTCCTGTTCGTGCTCGACTACCACGACAGCCAGTTGTGGGCGATAGACCCGCAGACCCTTCTTGTCCGCTGGAAGCTGGCTGTGCCAGGTGAGCCCTCATCGCTCACGGTCGGCCAAGGCAGCGTCTGGGTGACGGTGTGTTGCCGCCAACACCGCGTCGAGTTGTTGAGGATCGACCCGCTCACTCGACGGGTGTTGCGACGGGCGCCGCTGTCGGGATCCGATATAGCCCGTGTGCGTGTGGGCGTCGAGGGTGTCTGGGTCGCCGTCGAGGCGCGTGACGACCTCTACCGGCTGGATCCGAGCACCCTCGACGTCATCGCCAAGGTGCATCTGGGTGCGCCGACGACATCCACCATCGATTTCGAGCTCGGCAGCGATTGGGTGTGGGCCGTCGACTCTCGCAGCCGAATCGTTCAGATCAACCCTACGACCGGAGCCATCTTCAAGCGGAGCTCGCCCATGGACGCCGACCAAGAAGCAATGGTTCTCGCGGTGAGCAGCGACGCGTGTTACGTGAGTGCCGATGGCCAAGTAGTACGGCTCGACGAGCGCACGTTGCGTCCGTCGGGACACGCTTCGGTCGGACCCCTGTCCGACATCATGATCGCCGGTGCTGGACTGGTCTGGACATCATCAGCTCAAGGCCTGCATCGGGTCACCCTGCCGACCGTTGGCCCACCGGCCGGATGAGCCGTTCCGATCGCCAGCCGATCACCTGGACTCACGCTCCTGGCCAATTCGCTGGCGCTACCTTCTCTTCCGTGGATGGGCTACAGAGGTAGGCGGGACTTCGGTGCGGTGGCTCGGACTCGGCCCTACGGTTCGTAGCGGGCTGACGACACTGTCTGCGCCCTCGAGCCTGCCTGCCATCGCGCCCAGGCGAACGGCGATTGGCCTCGTGACCGTCGTCGCGCTCGCCGCCTGTGGTGAAGCAGATGCCTCCTCAAGGGAGGCGGCCTTGGCCTGCGCCGCGTACAAGTCAGCGAGCGGGCGTACCGCAGTGGGTCGACCAGCGGTAGAC
>JBHEMB010000229.1:0-6863 GCA_046262855.1 Mycobacteriales bacterium
CACCCCGTGCTCCTCGCCGAGCACCGCATCGGCGGGACGGGCTTCGGCCAGCAACCGCCGTACCTCCGTCTCGACGGCCAGGTCGGCGTCCGACACCGGTGTGAGATCGGGCTTGGCGGCCACGTGCAGGTCCTGGGCGCGAAAGCGCGCGAGGGTGATCGCGTCGGCGGCGTCGGCGAGGCGGTGCGCCAGGGCGAGGTCGTCGGCGAGCGTCACGCCGCAGACACTAGGAGGTCGGTCTTCTGGTAGGACGTGGGGTCATGACCAACGGAGAAAACGCCTTCGCAGTCCTGTCCAAGAGCGCCGGCACGGCCGAGGGCGCCGGGGAGTGGTTCCTCATCGACCAGGAGCGGATCAACGCCTTCGCCGAGGTGACCGAGGACCGGCAGTTCATCCACGTCGATCCCGAGCAGTCGGCGCAGCTGTCGCCCTGGGGCGTGCCGATCGCGCACGGCTTCCTGACGCTGTCGATGCTGACGCACCTGCTGGCCTCGGTGCCGCAGGACCCGAAGGCTCTCGAGGGCATCCTGATGGGCATCAACTACGGCTTCGAGAAGGTCCGCTTCATCAACCCCGTGAAGGTGGGGTCGAGGATCCGCGCGCAGTCGACGATCGCCACTGTCGAGCAGAAGGACGCGAACACGCTGCACGTGACGCGGGCCATCACGGTGGAGATCGAGGGCGAGTCCAAGCCGGCACTCATCGCAGAGTGGGTCACCCGCCTCGTCTACGGCTGAGCCGGCCGGTCGCCACCGCGGTAGCGGAAGCAGCCGCAGCCTTCCTCGAAGGCCAGCAGCCGCACGGCGCTCACCCCGTCGTACCGGCCCGGTCGGAAGTGCGTGCGGTAGGTCTGCGTCGAGTACGGCCGCTCCCGGATGTGGTCGGCGCCGGCACGCAGCGCTGCCGGGGTCAGCTGCCTGGCGCCACGCAGGGCCTGCTCCAGGAAGTAGACCGCCGTGCACCGCCGCCCGTCGCGGGCCGTGAAGCCGGCCTTCACCAGCACCTGCGCGCACTGCCGCCACAACGCGCTGCCGCGCAGCACCGCGTCGCTGTCGGCGACGTCGTACTGCGGTTCCCAGCCCACCGCCAAGGCGCCCGTCAGCTGCGCCGCCGGCGCGTTCCCGGCCATGAACTCGGGCCCGTCGTCGGTCGTGATGCCGTACCGCGGGCGGTACCCCTGCGACTCGGCGACCGTCGGGAAGACGTAGGGCAGCGACAGCCCGGAGCCGAGGAAGAGCACCCGGTCGACCCCTCGGGTGCGCATCTGCAGCACCGCGGCGCTGGCCTCGTCCGCTGCCCGCGGGAGGTCGTTGGTGCCCTCGACCGGGGTGAACGCGAAGTCGGTCGTGAGGCTCAGGCCGTGGCGACGCAGCGCCGGCTCGATCACACGCTGCTTGGTGCGCAGCTGGTCGGGCAGGTCGAAGCGGAGCAGCCCGATCTTGCTGCTGCTCGCGAAGAACCCGCCGGCCGACAGCGTGTCGACGTAGGTCGCGAACCGGCCCATGCTCAGCCGACCGGGGAGGTAGAGGTACGGCGCCAGCCGGCCCAGGTCCTCGTCGTCGTACGGGTAGCTGGTCTGGCCGACGTCAATGGCCGGGGTGTGGTGCTTGGCCAGGCACGCCGCCATCGACAGGTCGCCGGCGCCGTCGAGCACGACAGCGAAGACCTTCTCGTCCTGGGTGAACTGAGCGCAGGCGGCGCTGGACCTGCTGGCGTTCGACCCGCTCTCCGAGTTGATGAAGTAGTAGCTCGCGACGATGCGGCGCCCGGCCAGCCCGCCCCGCCCGTTGACCTGGTCGATGACCGCCTGCCAGAGCGCCCGGGACTCTGCTCGGGTGTGGCTCGCGCCGTTGATCCCGAGCGCCTTGTAGATCTCGGAGGCGTCGTCGCTGATGAAGAAGCCGAGCTTGACCGTGCGTCGGCCGGGGCTGCTGCCGGCGGCAGCCGGCAGTTCGGCAGCCGCGCCGAGGGCGCTGTCGCGTCCCGCCTGAGCCGACGTGGGCAGTTGCCCCTCCGCGCCCTTCTCGCCTGAAGCAACGTACGACGGTTGGCTCGGGCCGAGCTGGCTGGTGCCGTCTGGAGCGCCAGCGGTGGCGGCGCCGCCGGTGGGCAGCCGGGCCGTGCTGCCGCAGTCGGACAGCAGGGCAGCCACGACCACGGCGGCAAGCGCAGCGCGCGGGCTTGCGGAGGGGGGAATTCGGCGGTTCATCTCACCGTGGACTTCGCCAGTCGACGGCTGTCTCCTGTCGCTGGATGCACGAACCTCAGGATCCGAGGGCTGTCGCCGCGACCGTCGCGGCCAGGTCCTCGAGGCTGGCCCGCTGGGCCGCGTCGGGCTGGCCGATCACGCAGACCGGCTCGGCTACCTTGCGCCACTGCAGCGCGTCCGCGACCTTCTCGACCGATCGGACGGCACCGGTCGCGTCGTTGTCACCGTGCACCCACAGGGCGTACGGCCGACCTGTCATGACGTCGAGCCCGAGGTAGTAGAGCTGGTCGAAGAAGTGCTTCAGCGCCCCGCTCATGTATCCCATGTTGGCCGTCGTCCCGAGCACGACGGCGTCGGCTTCGAGCGCCTCGACCGGTGAGCAGGTGAGCGCCGGCCGGACCATCGTCTCGACGCCCTCCAGACCCTCCTGCCGGAGCCCGCCGAGAGCGGCCTCGAGCATCGCCCGGGTGGCAGGGGAGGGCGAGTGGTGGACGACGAGCAGCCTCGGCACGGAGCTCATCGTCTCGCAACGGGGAAGTGCCAGTCGCGCCAGACGCCCAGCACCCTGATCGTGAACACGACGACGGCGGCGACGGCCGCGGTGACCGAGCCGGCCGCACCGATGCCGTCGCCCGCCGTGACGACGGCCGCGCCGAGCACGGCGGGTACGGCGTAGAGCTCGCGCCGCAGGACGACGGGAACGACTCCGACGAGCACGTCGCGTGCGATCCCGCCGCCGATGCCGGTCAGGCAGCCGAGGGTGATCGCGGGCACGGCACCCATGCCGGCGTGCAACGCTTTCGCCGTACCCGTTGCCACGAACAGTCCGAGACCAGCCGCGTCGAAGACGCGAACGGGAGCGGCGATGTGCTCGACCAGGGGCGACCCGAGGAACACCACCAGCCCGGCGACCAGCGCGACGACGAGGTAGCGGGACTCCCGCAGCGCCACCGGCGGGGTGTCGCCGAGCAGGACATCGCGCAGCAGGCCGCCGCCCAGCGCCGTGACCACGGCGAGCACGAGCACGCCGAACAGGTCCAGCTGCTTCTCGACAGCCAGGGAGGCACCGGACAGGGCGAAGACGAAGACGCCGAGCAGGTCGAGGACCAGCAGCGCGCTCACCGGCCGGAGGGTAGACGTGGCCTGGCGTGTGACCAACGGCACAGGTACGTTTCACACGCCCGGTCATCCCGCCCCAGAGGAGCTCGCCCCGTGGCACCGCCACTTCGCAGGGGACGCGCGCTTGCCTATCAGCGGCTGTCGGGGGTGGCCTTCCTGGTCGTGCTGGCGCTGCTGGTGTGGCTGTCCGTGGCGCTCTACAACAAGGACTTCACCAGGACGGTCGACGTCTCGCTCGAGACCGACCGGGCCGGCAACCAGCTCTCGATCCATGCCGACGTGAAGGTCCGTGGCGTCGTGGTTGGCGAGGTGCGCAAGATCAGCGCCGACGGCTCCCGCGCGGTGCTGCGGCTGGCGCTCAAGCCCGACCAGGTCGGCCGCATCCCGCGCAACGTCCGGGCGCAGCTGCTGCCCAAGACCTTGTTCGGCGAGAAGGAGGTCGACCTGGTCATCCCGGACCAGCCCGCCGCCGATCACCTCAGCAGCGGCGACACGATCGCTCAGGACCGGTCGATGACGGCGGTCGAGACCGAGCGGGCCCTGGACGACCTGCGCCCGCTGCTGCGCGCGCTGAAGCCGCAGGCGCTGTCGGCGACGCTGAACGCCCTGGCCAGCGCCGTGCGTGACCGCGGCGACCGATTGGGCAGCACCGCAGCGAAGCAAGCCGCCTACCTGCGCTCGCTCAACCCGTCACTGCCGACGCTGCAACGCGACATGCAGGGCCTGGCGGACCTGGCCAACAACTACGCCGACGCCGCGCCGGCCTTGCTCACCACCCTGGACAACCTGGCCTTCTCGAGTCGTTCGCTGGTGGACCAGCGCAGCCAGCTGGACGCCTTCCTCAGGAGCACGACCGACTTCGCCACGACCGCGGAGGCGGTCACCGCCGAGAACGAGCGACGCCTGATCGACCTCGCGCGCGAGAGCAAACCGGTGCTCGCGATCTTCGCGAAGCACGCGCCGATCTACCCGTGCATGCTGAGCAGCATCGTGGTCCTGAACAAGGAGATCGAGCGCACCGAAGGCGGGCTGCAGGGCGGGCTGCACATCGTTCTCGAGCCGATCAAGGACCGGCACGGCGGCTATGTCCCGGGCGACGAGCCGAAGTACAAGGAGCTCCGCGACAACGAGTGCTTCGGCTTGAAGGGCAAGCGGATCCGGCCCTACCCGAACTACGGGAACCCGCAGGACGGGTACCGCGACAGCGATCCACCCGAGAACCCGGGTGAGGGGCCGGGCGGCTGCTGCCACATCATCGCGCAGCTGTCGTCGCCCCCCACGCCGGTGGCGCGCTACGCCCTTCCGGCAGGCACGACCGACCTCGAGCTGCTGCTGCTCGTGCCGGCCATAGGGTCCGGATCCTGACACAGCATCAGGTCGTGTCTTGACACGAGCACTATCGGTGTCAAACAGTGTGACCGTGGTCACCACTCGCGACGCACTCCTGGACGCCGCCTACGACGCCGCGCTCGCCGGTGACTGGGAGCGCGTGCGGATGATCGACGTGGCCCGTGCGGCGGGCGTCAGCAGGCAGACCCTCTACTACGAGTTCGGCTCCAAGGACGCGCTCGCCCAAGCCCTGGCACTGCGCGAGGCAGAGCGCTGGATGGTCGGCGGCGACCTGGCCCGCATCGGCCACGAGGGCAGTCCCGCCGAGGCCGTTGCCGCGGCCATGGCCTGGACGCTGGAGGAGGCCGCCCGCAACCCGCTGCTCAAGGCCGTCCTCACCGACGACGTCGGTGGCCTGCTGCCCTGGATCACCACCCGTGCCGAGGTGCTGCAGAAGGCGGCCCGGACGCATCTCGAGGGCTACCTCTCCGAGCACTGGCCCGCCATCCCCGCCGACCGCGTGCACCTGGTGGCGGACACTGTCATCCGGCTCACGTTCAGCCACCTGCTCCTCCCGGGTGGTCGCCCGGACGAGGTCGCCCACGACATCGCCGTACTCGTCGAGTCCCTGCTTGGAGAATCATGAGCACCCACGAGCTCTACACCTGCCCGGTCGAGATGCAGACCTGGGACGTCGAGGCGCAGGGGGCGGCCCGCTTCACGTGGGAGTACGACGACCAGCGCGACCAGCTGCTGAACCTGTACCAGAAGGGCAAGGACAAGCAGTGGGACCAGGTCCACCGCATCGACTGGGACGTGGAGGTGGACCGCTACGACCTGCTCGGCGTGCCGGACGAGGCGATCTCCATCTACGGGACGCCGATGTGGGAAAAGCACTTCGCCCATGACGAGAAGGCCAAGAAGGAGCTCGGTCTGCACCTCGGCTCCTGGCAGTTCAGCCAGTTCCTGCACGGGGAGCAGGGCGCGATGATCTGCTCCGCGCGGATCGTGGAGTCGGTGCCTGACCTCGACTCGAAGTTCTACGCGGCCACCCAGACGATGGACGAGGCGCGGCATGCCGAGACCTACGCCCGGTTCCTTCAGGAGAAGGTCGGCCTGCTCTACCCGATCAACCCGCATCTGAAGGCCCTGCTCGACGACACTCTGTCGGACAGCCGCTGGGACATGCCGTACCTCGGCATGCAGGTCCTCATCGAGGGACTGGCGCTGGCCGCCTTCGGCCTGCTGCGCGACATGACGAACAAGCCGCTGCCGAAGCAGATCCTGGCCTACGTGATGCAGGACGAGGCCCGGCACGTCGCGTTTGGCCGGATCGCGCTGCGCGACTACTACAAGGAGCTGACCTCGGCCGAGCTGGCCGAGCGCGAGGAGTTCGTCATCGAGGGCTGCTACCTGATGCGGGACCGGTTCCGGCAGCAGGAGGTCTGGGCCAACATGGGCCTCGACGTCGACGCCTGCATCGAGGCGGTCGTCAACGCGCCGTACTTCCAGGCCTACCAGTCGCTGCTCTTCCAGCGGATCGTCCCGTGCGTCAAGGACATCGGCCTGTGGTCGACCCGCGTGCAGCAGGCGTACGACGACATGGGCGTCCTCAGCATGGAGGGCATCGATCTCGACGCGCTCATGAAGGCGGACGAAGACGCCGCCGAGCTGCTCGACGCCGAGCGTGCCGAGCTGGCGGCGCGCAGGGAGCAGGTCGACGCGGTCATCGCGCTCGCGGACTAACGTCGGCCGCGTGGAGTGGATCGAGCACGGGGAGCGGTCCCTCTACGAGTCGCCCTGGGTCTCGCTGCGGCTGGTGGACGTCGAGGTGCCCGGCGGTGACCGCTTCGAGCACCACGTCATCCGGCGGCACCAGCCCGCGGCCGGCACCGTGGTCGTGGGTCCTCAGGGCGTGCTGCTGCTCTGGCGGCACCGCTTCATCACGCGCTCGTGGGGCTGGGAGGTACCGGCCGGCCGGGTCGAGGCCGGCGAGTCCCTGATCGACGGCGCCGCCCGGGAAGTGCTCGAGGAGACCGGTTGGCGGCCGGGACCCCTGCGACCGCCGGTCGGCTACTACCCGACGAACGGCCTGTCCGACGGCCGGTTCGAGCTGTTCGTCGCCCAGGGGGCCACCCACGTGGGGGAGCCGACCGATCCCTCCGAGGCCAGCCGCGTGGAGTGGGTCCCCGTCGAGCAGGTCCGG
>JBHEMB010000230.1:0-3520 GCA_046262855.1 Mycobacteriales bacterium
CCCCCTGCGGCAGCAGCACCACCTGGAAGAACTGCTCGGCGGACATCCCCACCAGGTCGAGCACCTCGTCGTCGGCCTCCCGCGGCCGCGTCGACAGCGTCTCCCAGCCGTCACCGCGAAGCTCCTCGAGCAGGACGCGGGCCTGCTCGGTGACGACGCCTGTGCCCCGGGTCTTCGGTCGGGTCCACGCCGGTGAGCGCGTGATCCGCACCCGGCGCACCCCAAAGGTGGCCTCCAAGGTGACAGAGGTCCGCTCCCCGGGAGCGCAGTGGTCGGACCGCAACCGCTTCGCCTGTCCCCGTGCTCCCGGCACCCGGCCGAACAGCGCGAACCCGATGCCATCGAGCAGCGTGGTCTTGCCGGCGCCGGTCGCGCCGTGCAGCAGGAACAGCCCCGCAGACGACAAGGCGTCGAGGTCCAGCGAGACCGTCGTCGCGAACGGGCCGAACGCCGTCATCGACAGCGCATGCGGCCTCATCCGACCGCCCGCACGGCCTCGAACGCCTCCGCCAGCAACGCGGACTCGGTCGCCGTGACCGCCGTACCCCGGACGTGGGAGACGAACGACGTCGCCACCTCGACGTCGGAGCCGCGCACCCGTGACGCGTAGGAGCCCGCCGGCGCCGAGATCCCGTCGGGCGCGAAGCCGAGCACGAGCACGTGGGGGAAGCGCGCGGTGAGTCGGTCCATCGCCTGCTCAGGACGAGCCGCGTCGGTGAGCGTCACCGACAGCCAATCGCTCTCGAGGTCCGTGTAGGCGGGCGAGCAGAGCAGCTCCTCGAGAGACCCGCGTACGGCGGACAGCCGCCGGGGCACAGGAGCGGGCACGAACTCGATCGCACCGCCGAGCTCCACGAGCCAGGAGCCCTTGACCTGGGTGGCCTCGGAGAAGGAGTAGGCCAGCGGAGAACCGCTGTACCGCAGCGACTCGCTCAGCACTTGGGCTCCGTGCAGGTGGCCCAGGGCGCCGTAGCCGAAGCCGTCGAGCAACGAGACCGGCACCCGCGAGACGCCACCGACCGAGATGTCCCGCTCGGACTCCGACGCCGCACCGCCCGCGACCCAGCAGTGCGCGAGGACCACCGATGAGGGCGGAGCCACGGCCCGGACGCGCGCCAGCGCGTCGGTCAGTGCGGCCGCATGGGACCCGAACCCGTGCGCCGCCGGCTCGAGGTAGGGCACCGCGAAGAAGGACACCCCGTCGATCACGACCGGCACGTGCACGGTGGCCATCGACGTCCGCAGGTAGACCCCGGACGCGTCGATGAGGGACGACCCGAACCCGAGCCGGCGCGCACTGTCGTGATTGCCGCTGATGACGACCACGCGCGCGCCCGCTGAGCGCAGTCGCGCGAACGCCGAGGAGCACAGCTCCACCGCCTCGAGCGGCGGGACAGCGCGGTCGTAGACGTCGCCCGCGACGACGACCACGTCGACCCGCTCGCAGACAACGGTGTCGACGAGGTGGTCGACGAACGCCTCTTGTGCCGCGGCCAGCGAGGCGCGGTGCAGTGACCGGCCGAGGTGCCAGTCGGAGGTGTGGAGGAGGCGCACGCCGTCACGGTAGGGACGGTCACCGACACCCGCCCGAAGACTCGCGGGCGCTGGGGACAAACGGACTGGGGACAAACGCGCTGGGGACGAACGTGGCGGAGGCTCGGGGATTTGAACCCCGGATGGGCTTGAGACCCAAACCGCATTAGCAGTGCGGCGCCATAGACCGGACTAGGCGAAGCCTCCTCGTCCCCGAAGGGACCAGAAGAGACTAGCGGACCTCGGTCAGGTCGGCGGCGGCGATCGGGACGGCGTAGCGCTGGCACCAGACCAGGACGCGTACGGCGGGAGCACCGGCCGGCAGGTCGTACCCGAAGCTGCCGTGCTCGCCCTTCAGCCCCCCGATCCGGACACCACCGCCGGGCGACCGCGCACCGGCGGCGACCAGGTGCACGACCGGCGTCGGCGTGCCCTGGAAGCTGATGCCCTCGAACCGCAGCACGAGCCGGCCAGCGAGCCGGTAGACGACCGCCTGGCCGGACGCCCGGTGCCCGATCCCGTGGAACGTCCCGCGCGAGACCACGACCGGCCCGGCCGGCGGGGACTGCGAGGTCTCGACAGCAGGCGCCGCGACCGGGCTCGGAAAGGCTTCGACCACCGTGCGCTCACGCAGCGCGGGCCAGAGCACCACGGCCATCAGCGCGAGCACGACCACCTAGGCCGACCACAGAGCCACCACCTGCGAGCGCCGCCAGAGGGCGCCGAGCACGACCAGGCCCACGATGCCGATCCCGGCACCGACCGCAAGAGCCCGCCAGCTGCCCACGCCGGAGGTGAGCAGCCCGGGACGCAGGACGGCGAGGAGACCGACCGCAAGCGGGACGGGAGAAGCTGCGACGAGCCGGCGCACCCCACCAGACTCTCGCGGCAGCGCCAGCCGCAGCGGCGTACACTCCATCCATGTCCAATGAGACATCGAGTGATGTCATAGTTATCGGGTCCGGCTTCGGCGGCTCGGTGACCGCGCTGCGGCTCGCCGAGAAGGGCTACCGGGTGACCGTGCTCGAGGCCGGCCGGCGCTTCACGCAGGAGACGCTGCCGAAGAGCTCGTGGGACCTGCGGGCCTTCTTGTGGATGCCGCGGCTCGGGCTCACCGGGATGCAGCGCATCACCTGGCTCAAGGACGTCGTCATCCTGTCCGGCGCCGGCGTCGGCGGGGGCAGCCTCGTCTACGCCAACACGCTCTACACGCCACCCCCGGCCTTCTTCCAGGACCCGCAGTGGGCCGGCATCACCGACTGGCAGTCCGAGCTGGCTCCGCACTACGACCAGGCCCAGCGGATGCTGGGCGTCGTCGAGAACCCGACGACGACACCGAGCGATGTGGTCATGCAGAAGGTCGCGGCCGACATGGGCGTCGGCCACACCTACCACCCGACGCCGGTGGGGGTGTACTTCGGAGAGCCGGGGGTCACGGCGAGGGACCCCTACTTCGGCGGTGCCGGTCCCGACCGCACCGGCTGCATCCAGTGCGGCAACTGCATGATCGGGTGCCGGTTCGGTGCGAAGAACCGGCTCGACACCAACTACCTGTACCTCGCGGAGCAGCTCGGCGTGACCGTCGTGCCGCTCACCACGGCCACGGCGATCCGGCAGACCGCCACTGGCTGGGAGGTGGAGACCGTGCCCACCGGCAAGAAGGGCCCCAGCACCACGCGCACCGCGCAGCACGTGGTGCTGGCCGCCGGCACGCTCGGCACCCAGCAGCTGTTGCACGAGATGCGCGACACGGGAGTGCTCCCGAGGATCAGCAACCGGCTCGGCATGGTGACCCGGACCAACTCCGAGGCCCTGCTCGGCGCGCAGACCCCGAAGGTCCCTGAGCAGCCCTTCAACCAGGGCATCGCCATCACGAGCAGCTTCCACCCGGACGAGGTGACGCATGTCGAGCCGGTCCGCTACGGCAAGGGCTCGAACGCGATGGGCCTGCTCAGCACCATCCTCGTGGACGGTGGCGGCCGGATCC
>JBHEMB010000231.1:0-5241 GCA_046262855.1 Mycobacteriales bacterium
GGGCGGCGACGACCGGCGGGCGGGCGAGCAGATCATGGCGTGGTGCGCACGGACCACCCCGCGGACGAGCCGCTGGTCAGCGTCCTGCACGCCGACCATCGCGGGCTGCCGCCCGCCCTGGTCATCACGGCTGAGCACGACGTGCTGCGCACCGACGGTCGCCGCTACGCGACTGCGCTGGCGGAAGCCGGTGTGCCCGTCGTCCACCGTGACTACGACGGCTTGCCGCACGGCTTCCTGTCGATGCCTCGGCTCACGAAGGACGCTGACTCCTGCCTCGACCTGATGGCCCAGCAGATGCTCACGGCACTCACCGGCACGAGTCACCTCTAGAGCGGCTGTCCCAACTGCGTCCGGACGGGGTCGGGTACGGCGACCGGGCGACGGGTCTCGCGATCGACGTACACGTGCACGAAGCGACCGACTGCAGCAGGAGCCTCGGCTGTCCCGAACAGCCCGAGGCGGTAGACGATCGAGCTGTGCCCCAGTCGTTCGACGCCGAGCCCTGCGGTGATCGGCGCCGGGAAGTCCAGCTCGGCGAGGTAGCGGCAGGACGTCTCGACGACCAGTCCGAGCGACGGCCAGCGTCGGACGTCCTCACCCGTCGCTTCGATGAGCCATGCGTTGACGGCCGTGTCGAACACGGCGTAGTGCACGACGTTGTTCACGTGCCCGTAGGCGTCGACGTCGGCCCACCGGGTCGGGACCTCACGGAGCACCGGGAAGTCGCTGCGACGCAGGTCCCTAGGATCGTCGGTCACAGCCACGCCGGAACCCTGCCACACGTCGGGAGCACGCGTTGAAGGTCACCAGCGTCGTCCTCAGCGCGATGGGACTGCCGCGCCCGTACGTCGAGTCGCGGCCAGTGGAGGTCATGGAGCTGGACCTGGAGGGACCGTCGGCCGGCGAGCTGCTGGTGCGCGTCGAGGCCGCCGGCGTCTGCCACTCGGACCTGTCGGTCGTGGACGGGAGCAGGCCGCGTCCGCTCCCGATGGCGCTGGGGCACGAGGCGGCGGGCATCGTCGAGGACGTGGGCACCGGAGTCCACGACGTGGCCGTCGGAGACCGGGTGGTGCTGGTCTTCGTGCCCTCCTGCGGCTCGTGCCCGGAGTGCTCGAGCGGTCAACCGGCCCTGTGCCGCAAGGGGGCGGCCAGCAACACCGCCGGTCAGCTGCTGCGGGGCGGGCACCGGCTGTCGCAGCACGGATCGCCGGTCTTCCACCACCTCGGCGTCAGCGCCTTCAGCAGCCATGTCGTGGTGGATCGCGGCTCTGCCGTGGTGGTGCCCTCGACCCTCCCGGGGGAGACGGCGGCGCTGTTCGGGTGCGCGCTGCTCACCGGCACGGGCGCCGTCGAGTCGACCGTCCAGGTCCGGCCCGGCGACAGCGTCGTGGTCGTCGGGCTCGGTGGTGTCGGGCTGTCCGCGGTCATGGGCGCTGCTCTCGCGGGTGCCGACCCGCTGGTCGCCGTCGACCCGGTTGCCGAGAAGCGCGAGCTGGCGCTCGCCCTCGGCGCCACGCACGCCATCCCTCCCGGGTCGGTCGAGGAGGTCCGCGACCTGACCGGTGGCGGGGCGCGCTACGTCGTGGAGGCGGTCGGGCACGAGCAGGCCATGGCCGACGCCTTCGAGATGACTGCGCGCGGCGGGTCGACGGTCATGGTCGGGCTGCCGCACCCGTTGCGGATGCTCTCCGTTCCCGCCGTACAGCTGGTCGCCGAAGCACGCAAGGTGCTCGGCTCCTACATGGGATCGGCCGCACCGCAGCGCGACATCCCGCGGCTGGTCCGGCTGTGGCAGGACGGGCGGCTGCCGGTCGAGCGGCTCACCTCCGCGGTGCTCGACCTGGAAGACACCCCGAAGGCCCTCGACGACCTTGCTGCCGGGACCGCGGTCCGGCAGGTCCTCGTCCCGCGCTGATCAGCACGGGAGGGTCCTGATCGGCCCCCGGATGCCCAGCCACATAGTCCCTTATGACGATCTTCGCCGGATTCACTCCACCCCGGGCACTATGGCCGCCGATGCGGATCATGAGTGACGGGCGTTCGCACCGCCGGCTCGGGTGGGAGTGAGAGATGAACCGCAGCGCGCGAGCCGACCGCAGGCTCTACGACGGCGTCCCGACCACGTGGCGATCGCGGCTGCTCAGGCGACCGTGGTTCCTGCCTGAGGGCAGGTTGCTGTCCGACACCGTGTGGCAGCAGCGGCACCGCGCGCTCTCAGCCGTGCTCTGGGCACACCTGCCGTTGCTGTTCGCCTTCGCGCTGTTCAGGGGCCTGACCCCAGGCGCCGCAGCCATGCAGGTCGCCGTTCTCCTCGTTCCCGCAATGGCCGCCTCGCTTCCGGCGCTGAGCCGCAACGTGCGCTCGGCGAGCGCCTCCCTCGGCCTGGTCATCGGCGCCTCCGTGCTCGTCCACCTCAGCGGCGGCTCGATCGAGGCGCACTTCCAGTTCTTCGTCGTGCTCGGCTTCCTCACGCTCTACCAGGCGTGGCTGCCGTTCCTGCTCGCACTGCTCTACGTCGTCGGCGAGCACGGCATCGTCGGTGCCCTCAACCCCGGTCTGGTCTACGACAACCCGGGCGGACAGACCCATCCCTGGCGCTACGCCGTCATCCACGGCGCCTTCGTCCTGGCGGCCAGTGTCGCCAACGTGCTGAGCTGGCGGCTCACCGAGCAGGAGTCGCTGCGGGACGGCCTGACCGGGCTGCCAAACCGCGTCGCGCTGCTGGACACTCTCGAGAAGACGCTGCAGAGCAAGGGGGGTCGCGGGACGGCGGTGCTCTTCATCGACCTCGACAACTTCAAGGACGCGAACGACGCGTTCGGGCACCACGTGGGTGACGAGCTGCTCATCGCGCTGTCGCGCCGGCTGGGCCGACAGCTCCGCTACGGCGACGCGCTCGCCCGGCTCGGCGGCGACGAGTTCGCGATCGTGCTTACCGACCTCCACACGAAGGAGGAGGCCAAGGCCACCGGCGAGCGGATCCTCGCCTGCCTGCAGGAGGCGATCAGCGTCGGCGACATCCGCCTCACCGCCTTCGCGAGCCTCGGACTCGCCTTCGCCGAGGGGGACGCGACGCCGGCCGACCTGCTGCGCAACGCGGACCTCGCGATGTACGAGGCCAAGCGCAGCGGCGGCAGCCGGATGTGCGAGTACCGCCCCGTCCTGCATGCAGCTGCCCTGCGACGCACCGAGCTGGAGGTCGAGCTCCGGACCGCCCTGCAGCACCAGCAGTTCGTGCTGCACTACCAGCCCATCATCGACCTGGCGTCGCAGCGCCTCGTCGGGACCGAGGCACTGATCCGGTGGCAGCACCCCAGTCGCGGCCTGCTCCCTCCGAGCGAGTTCATCACGGCCGCTGAGGAGTCGGGACTCATCGTCGCCCTCGGCGCCTGGGTGATCCGGACCGCGTGCCTGCAGACGGCCGCCTGGCAGCAGCAGGACGCCGACCACCTGCGGCTCACCGTCGCCGTGAACCTCTCACCCCGTCAGCTCACGGATCGCACCCTCGTCGCCACCGTGGCCGAGGCGCTGCGCGACAGCGGGCTTGCCGCATCGTCGCTGTGCCTGGAGATCACCGAGGGGTCGGTCATCAAGGACTTCGAGCAGACCATGCCTGTCCTCAACGCTCTGCGGGCCCTCGGGGTGTCGCTCGCTCTGGACGACTTCGGCACCGGCTACTCGTCGTTGAGCTACCTCAAGCAGCTACCCGTCAACACCGTGAAGATCGACCGCTCGTTCGTCAACGACCTGGGCCAGGACACCCCGAACTCCCAGATCGTTCTGGCGATCATCGATCTCGCCCACGCGCTGGGGATGTCCGTGACGGCTGAGGGGACGGAGACCTGCAGCCAGCTCGAGACCCTCAGGACGATGGGCAGCGACCACGCGCAGGGCTACCTGCTCGGTCGGCCGATGACGAGTGCGGCACTGGGCCACGTCATGACCGCACCTTCTGACGGCGTCCTGCTGCCGAGCCAGCGGGAGTCCCGGTCGGAACGGCTGGCAGTGCCCCGATGATGACCACCGCGGTGGTGCCACCCGCGGCCGGGCAGCACACCGGGCACCTGCTGCTCGCGACCGCGTTCGTCCTGGTGACGCTGCTCGGCATCGCGCTCGGCGAGCGACTGAAGGCGTCCAGGGCTGCGCGCTCGCCGCGCGTCCGTCGTACCGCCGGGCCTGTCCTCGCCGTGGCGACCACCGGTGCCGCGGCCGGGGCCATCCACCTCGCGGTCGCGCCGAGCCACTGGGCCGGCGCCGCCCTGTACGGGGCGTTCTTCGTCGTGGTTGGCAGCACGCAGCTGGTCTGGTCGCTGCTGCTGCTCGTCCGTCCCTCGCGCCCGCTGCTCGGCCTGACGCTCGTCGCCAACCTCGGGGTGCTGCTGCTGTGGTTGCAGACCAGGACCCTTGGGGTGCCCGTGGGGCCTGCGGCGGGGGTGCGCGAGCGGATCGGGGCTGTCGACCTGTCGTGCGCCCTGCTCGAGCTGGCCGCTGCCGCGCTTGCCCTACGACTGCTCGGGCAGCCTCAGCGCAGGCCCTCTGCGCGACGGGCGGACTGCAGCAGGGCCGCGAAGTCTTCCGCGTGCAGCTCCGCCAGCTGATCGGCTGCGGCCTTGCGGGCCCGCCGCTCGCGCACCTCGAGATCGCCTGAGCCGACGACGCCGAGCAGCGGCGCACGCTCGGCCGGCGGCGTGGCCTGCCGGACCGTCTTCACTGCGGACGCGCGGGTGGAGCGCGCCTTCGGCGGGGGACCGGCGACGCAGCTCCGGCAGGTCTCGGAGGACTCGTCGAACGCGTCTTCCTGCAGCACCTTCCTGCACTTCGCGCACCGCCGCCAGGCAGCCACCGGACCTCCTCGACTCGGACGAGACCTCACGCTACCGGCCTTGAGCTAGCTGCTCTGCTGCGGGAGGTTTCCTGCAACACACCTGAACGGCGGCGGGAGGCCTGGTGGCAGACAACTCGGTCAGCTCGACCATGCAGGAGGCGCCGCTGCTCATCAGCGCCATCCTCGAGCACGGACGCAGGGTGTACGGCGGCAGCCGGGTGGTCACCTTCGAGGGGGACGGGCACCGGGAGGCCTCGTACAGCGAGGTAGGGGCTCGCGCGGTCCGGCTTGCGCACGCGCTGCGAGGGCTGGGGGTCGCGGAAGGCGACCGGGTCGGGACGTTCCTCTGGAACACCCAGGAGCACCTCGAGGCCTACCTGGCGATCCCCGCCATGGGCGCGGTGCTGCACACC